>CAXUCM010000124.1:0-9320 GCA_964249315.1 uncultured Acetobacteraceae bacterium
TCTCGACTGTCTCACACACACCCAGACAGGATTGCTTCACAGCCTCTCTGCCCTGAACCCGCCAAAGGCTCGCCTTTGGAAACCTCTTAGTGATGGGTTCTCAAGGCTGAGCCTTGAGCGGGTCCAGGGCAGCGCCCTGGCCTTGCTCGACGTCGCGCCGGGCTTCCCAGGCGACCCGATCTGGGACATCCTGCATCGAAACGAATTACCGGGTCTCGTCTCATGCTCCGATCAGCCATCGCCTTGCTGCTGTCGACGCTGATGCTGTCGGGGATCGCGCGCGCCGACGCGCCGCCGGCGCGCGTGGCGGTGCTGGCGCGGGGGCTCGACATCTCGCACTGGTTCCGCTTTCCGCCGAACAATGCCGCCTCTGCGATGGCGCATGATCTCGACGATGCGGCGATCGCCTCGCTGAAGGGCGCCGGCTTCACCTTCATCCGGCTGCCGGTGGGCCCGGAAGAGGTGATGCAGGGCGGCCGGATCGACGCCGCCAAGCGCGAGGCCATCGTCGCGGTGATCGGCCGGCTCGAGAAGGCCGGCCTCGCGGTGCTGGTCGATCCGAACCCGGAGCTGATGCAGCACTGGAACCTGCAGCAGAACCAGGCGGCGCAGGCGGAGCTGCTGGCGTTCTGGCGGGACCTCGCCCCGGCGCTGCGCCGGCTTCCGGTCGGGCTGACCTTCCCCGAGCTGGTCAACGAGCCGATGTTCAAGGATCCGGCGCAGTGGGACGTGCTGCAGCGCAAGCTGCTGGCGGTGATCCGGGCCTCGTTGCCGCGCAACACCGTGATCCTCACCGGCACGGACTGGAGCAGCATCGACGGGCTGCTCAGGGTGCAGCCGGTCGCGGACACGAACGTGATCTACAGCTTCCATACCTACGAGCCGCAACTGCTGGCGCTGCTCGGCTTCTGGGACCCGGCGATCCGCCACGCGCAGTTCGACCGCGCGGTGCCGTTCCCGGTCGACGACGTGTCCGCGTGCCGCCGCCAGGTCGCCGTGATCACCGACGCGCATACCAGATCGGTGGCGGAGTACTGGTGCTCGCTGCACCAGGATGCCGCCACGGTGAAGAAGAATCTGGCGCGCGCCGCCGCCTGGGGCAGCGCGCACGGCGTCTCGGTGGCGATGACCGAGTTCGGCGCGGCCGGCGCGATCAACCCGCAGGCGCGGCAGAACCTGCTCGCCGCGATGCGCACGGGTGCGGAACAGCTGCACCTGCCCTGGGCGCTCTGGGCGCTCGACGACCAGATGGGGTTCGGCCAGCAGCCCGGCGCCTACCGGTCCGCGGCGCAGCTCTCCCCGCTGGTGATGCACGCGCTCGGCCTGTCGCCGACAGCCGGCTTCGAGCGGTGAGCCAGGCGCTCGCCGGGCTGACCGAGTGGCTGATGTCCGCGCCGGTCCTGCGCGGGCAGGCCTCGGGCAGCGCCGGCGTGGCGAACTGGCTCTGGCCGGACGGCGTGCAGGACGGCCTCTATCCCGAGATCGGCGGCTACTACCTGCAGTTCCTCGCCCTGGCGGGATCCGTCCCGCCCGCGCCCGGCGCGGCGGACCCCGCGCGGGCGCAGGAGGCGGCCCGGCGCGTGCTGGCCTGGCTCGACGAGGCCGGCCCCGATGGGGATCCCCTGACGCTGTATCATCGCGACATGGCGCAGTCCGACTGGCGCAACCTCTGCCTGTTCAGCTTCGATCTCGCCATGATCCTGCGCGGCTTCGCCAGCGTCGAGGCGCGCTGGCCCGGGCTGGTGCCCGACGCGCTGAGGTCGCGTTACGCCGCCTCCGCCGCGGGTCTCACGGAGTCTGGTCGTCTTGCCTCGCATCGGCTACGCGCCGGCGCCTCCGCCGAGAACGTGCCGGCGAAATGGTCGACCCTGCCGGACGTGCATCACGTCAAGGCCGCGGCGGCAATCGCCGGCACCGGCGATCCGGCCTTCACGTCGATGGCCGCCGCCACTCTGGCGGAGCAGGCGGCGGCGCTGGATCGCGAGGGTGAGGCGCGCCTGCGCGAGCTGCACCCCTTCCTGTACCTGGTCGAGGGCTGGCTGATGCGCTGGGGACAGACCGGCGAGGCGGCCTGCCTGGAGCATGCCGGTGTCGCGTTCCGCATGGTGCTGGGCCAGCTGGACCCGCAAGGCGGCGTGCTGCCGCCGCTCGCCGGCCGGCCTGAGCTGCCGACGCGCTCCGACGTGCTGGCGCAGGCGCTGCGCGCCGGCCTGGTGCTCGACGCCGCATCCTGGTTCGACGGGTCCGGCCAGGCCTCCTGGCAAGCGGCGCGCCCGGTGCTGCACGCGGCACTGCTATCGCGTCTGACGCCCGAGGGCGCGGTCGAGTTCGACGCGGTCGGGCGGCACCGGAACGTCTGGGCCAGCCTGTTCGCCTGGCAGGCGCTCTCCCTGCTGGCTCAGGCGGAGACCGGCATGCTCGATGCCAGGGGCGCCGCCGCGGCGCTGATATAGGCATCGGCCTCGGCCGGCAGCCAGCGTTCGGCGATCGCATCGACGATCCTGCGGCCGGCATGACCGTCGCCGTAGAGCGTGCTCGCCACCCGCATCGCGGCGAGGCTCGCATGGTCGTCGAGCAGCGCGCCGGCCGCGGCGACGATGGTGTCCTCGCTGCTGCCGACCAGCCGGGCGCTGCCGCTGAGCAGCGCCTCGGGGCGTTCGGTGCTGTCGCGCAGCACCAGCAGCGGCGTGCCGAGCGCGCTCGCCTCTTCCTGCACGCCGCCGGAATCCGTCAGGATCAGCGCGGCGCGTCCGAGCAGCTGCGCGAACTCGGGATAGGCCAGCGGCGGCACCAGGTGGATGCCGGACTGTCCGTCGAGGATGGTCATCGCGCTCGACGCCAGCGCCGGGTTCGGATGCAGCACGAAGACGATCTCGCAGTCGCCGCGTTGGGCGATGCGACGCGTCGCGGCACAGATCGCGGCGAACGGCGCGCCCCAGCTCTCGCGTCGGTGGCAGGTCAGCAGCACCAGCTTGCGCGCGGGATCGTCGATGCCCGGCACCACGTCGTTGGCCGGGACCATCTGGCGGATCCGATGCAGCGCGTCGATCACGGTGTTGCCGCAGAAGGCGACGTCCTGCTCGCGGATGCCCTCGGCCAGCAGCAGGCGGTAGGCGATCTCGGTCGGCGCGCAGTGCAGGTCGGTGAAGTGCGCGATGGCGCGCCGATGCGCCTCCTCCGGGAACGGCGTGCGCGGATCGCCGCTGCGCAGCCCGGCCTCGACATGCACCACCGGGATGCCGGCATAGGCAGCCGCCAGCGCGCCGGCAAAGGCGCTGGAGGGGTCGCCCTGCACCACCACGACGTCCGGTCGCTCCTGCTCGAGTGCGGCCTGCAGGGCGAGCAGCAGGTTTCCGCCCAGCCGTGACAGGCCGCCGGAGGCGTCGATGCCGTCGAACATCCGGTCCGGTCGCAAGCCGAAGCAGGCCAGTGCCTCGGGCGCCCACCTGGCATGCTGGCCGGTGCACCAGATGCTGCCGGCGAGGCCCGCGCGGCCGCGCAGGGCGAGTGCGACCGGCGCCAGCTTGATCGCTTCCGGACGCGTGCCGACGATCAGCACGACGTGCAATCCTTGGGACCTAAAGTCTTTTCCGCTCACCATGGCTCACTACGAAGTCTCTAGGTTGTTGTGTTTGCGAGCGTATTTATCCGGTCGAGCGATCCTCGCTCGACCGGATGATGCTCTAGGCTGCGACATGGCGTTCCCGCTCCAGCAGGCCGTCAAGGATGATCGCGCCGATATCATGCTGCCAGAGCCACAGCCCGTTGGTCTGGCCGACGAAGCTCGGCTCGCCGCCGAGCGATCCGTTCGGCACGAAGCCGGCGGCGAGGCCGAGCGCGAACACGCCGGGGACGGGTTGCCGCCGCCGGTCGAGCACGCGGCATTGCCGGTCGACCAGGGCGGCGCCGGGCCCGGCATGGGCTGCGAGCCCGATCTCCTGGTCCTGCGCATCGAGCAGGCGGAGCGCGCGCGGGCGATAGCCGAACGCGGGGATGACGAGGTCGGCCTGGTCGAGGATGCGCCAGGCCTCGGCCTCGTCGGCGGAGCCTCCGAGCCGGTGCAGGAGCAGCCGGGGATCCGGCAGCGCGCCGCCGATCCCGAGCGCGCGCCTGGCGAGCGCGCGCGCGTCGAGCCGGAACCCGGCCAGCCGATACAGGCGCCGGGTCAGCGGGCAGACGTCGCGCTCGGTGAAGTCGCGATATTCGTCCGCGATCGCGGCCTCCACGGTCGGATAGAACAGTCGCAACGGGCGTCGATGCAGCAGCGACACGCCGCCCGGGGCGAACCCGGCTCCGGTCCTGCCGGACAGCAGCAGGTTGACGCAGGCGAGCGCGCTGTGCGAGCCGCCGATCACCGCCACCTTCGGCGCGCGACGCGAGAGCCTGCTCGCGATCCGCTCGGCGCCGCCATGCGCGAGGGCGTCGCCGGACAGCATGATGCGATCGCGGAGCGCGTCGACCAGGAGACGGCCGCCGAGCCGTTCCGATGCGATATCGACCAGGCGCTGCTCGGCGCCGGTCGCCAGCACCAGCCGCTCGGACAGGACCTGCCGGACCTCGCCGCCGGGTGCGGTGACCTGCGTCGACCACAGCCCGCCCAGCCGCCGGCTCTGCTGCGCCGCATGCCGGGTCAGCACCTGCGCGCCGTGCGAGAGCAGGATCTCCCGCATGGTCCGGCCGAGCACGGCGAGGAACGCCGCGACCAAGGCGAGCGGCGCCGCGCCGCCGCGACAGGCGGCGAGGCTCTCGGCGGCCGGATCGGTCCGGAGTGCCGCCAGCCGCGGCTCGGCGCCGTCGACGAGACATTCGAGGAACGTCTCGGCCAGCGTGTCCGATCCGATCGCGTGATCGGCCAGCGCGCCGGCGCCGAGCGCATCGCCGCGCTCCACGACGACGAGGCCGCGTGCCGCCAGCGCCGGCAGCGTGCCGGTCCGGGCCGCATGCACCAGCGGCGCCAGGCCGGCCGGGCCGCCGCCCACGAACAATGTTGCAACAGAACGATGGTCAGGCGGTCGAGGCGTGTCGGAACAGGGCACGGCGGCGATCCCGATCGGATCTCATAATCTAGACAGGATCGGTGTGATTTGTCACCCTCGTCAAAGATGCGACGAGACGAAAAAAGGATGCCGATGCGTCTGCTCGATCGTTTTGCCACCAGGCGGCTGCTCGGCCTCGAGCTGGTTGATGCAACGCTCGACGAGGTCGCCGCCGCCCTGTCGGAGCGTTCGCCGGCGGCGGCGTTCTCCTACGTCGTCACCCCGAACGCCGACCATTTCCATCGGCTGATGCGACAGCCGGGTCGTCTCGCCGGCCTCTATCAAGGGGCCGGCGCCCTGCTGCTCGACAGCCGGGTGGTGCGCGCGCTCGGCCGCCTGCTGGGTCTGGCGGTGCCGGCGGTGGTGACCGGAAGCGATCTCACCGAGCTGCTGTTCCGAAGCTGGATCCGCGCGGACGAGCCGGTCACGGTGGTGGGCACGACCGCGGCCTCGATCGAATGCCTGCGGCGCAAATACCGGCTGACCCGCATCGAGCACTTCGCGCCGCCCTTCGGCTTCGAGCATGATCCGCAGATGATCGAGCAGTGCGTGCGCTTCGTCGCGGCACGCAAGGCGCGCTTCGTGTTCCTGGCCTGCGGCGCGCCGCGACAGGAGCTGCTGGCGCATCGCATCGCCGAGGATGGCGCCGCCACCGGCATCGGTCTGTGCGTCGGTGCGGCGATCGACCAGATCGGCGGTCTCGACCGGCGTGCGCCGGTCTGGTTGCGCCGCTGCGCGCTGGAATGGTCCTGGCGGATCATCCGCGAGCCGAAACGGCTGGGGCTGCGCTACCTGCGCGACCTCTCGATCGTGCCGGCGCTGCTCGACGAACGCGCGAGGCGCGCGCGTTGACAGGGCTCTGCCCGATGGACGCGGGCCGAAGAAAGGCCGATCAAAGGCGAAGCCTTTGAAATCCTCTTCGTCTTCCATCGCCATACCTCGCCGGAAGAACCGTCGGCAGGCTCCGCTGCGTCCCCTATGGGATTCATCAAGAATAAAATGGATTTCAAAGGCTTCGCCTTTGATGGGGTTCAAGGGGCAAAGCCCCTTGGCTCATTTATTCCGATCAGCGCGGCCGAAGCAGCGTCCCCAGCCGTCGCAGCGGCGCGGTCAGCCGCCAGCTTCTCGATCGGCGCATCGCCGAAATCTCGTGCCGCAGCCGCAACAGGGCGTCGCCGTTCGGACGCTCGCCCGCCTGGTGCTGCACCGCCCAGCGCCAGGTCTCGGCGATCAGCCGATCATCGTCGGTCGACATCAGGTGCACGAAGAAGTCCAGGCTGTCCGGCGCCGTCGCCGTGCAGCGCGTGCAGGCGAAGCCGAGCAGCCCGTAGGCGGCGAGCTGACGCATCAGCCGGGCAAAGCTCAGCGGCGTGAACGCCCAGCAATGCACGTCGTGATAGGCGCCCGTTGCCGCCGCATGCTGCATCACCGCGATCGCGCGGTCGTACTCGGCTTGTTCCGGCGCGGGCTCATGGTCGGTGTCGCCGCTCCAGACGGCGTTGAAATCGCGCGGCGCGATGTTGAGCATGAAGTCCAGGATCTGCCGCGGTCCCGGGATCACCGCCGCATCGTCGCGGGCCAGGATCATGTCGGCGACGGAACTGCTCTGACGTCGGTAGTCGAAACAGTAGCGCAGGTCCGGCACGATCAGCCGCACGGTTCCGTTACGATAAACAACCGACCTGATCTGTTCGAGCCAGCCGACCAGATCCGGCACGTGCTCGATCACGTGCGAGGCGACGACATAGTCGAAACGGCGCTCGTCGCAGGCCGCGAGCAGCGAGCCGCCGCTCCAGACGATGTCGACCTCGACGATGCCGCCCGCGGGAACATCGGCATCGTCACGATATTTCTCGCGCAATGAAGCGGTGTCGACATGGTCGACGTACAGCACGTCCGCCTCCGGCCGGCGCAGGATCGGGTTGTGCAGCGGCCCGATCTCGAGGCCGCGCGTGTTCGACAGATCGAGCCCCTCCAGCAGGACGGCGCGACGATCCATCGGGGCGGCACTCGGCGCCGGGTCAGTCATGCCTGTGTCGCGCTCCGACCATGCGATCCTGTCCCACCGCCCTGCGCCGCAGGCAAGTCCCGGTCTCGCCGCATCACGGCGGCGAGATTGACATCCGGACAGTGTCTCCGTCATCTCGCATCCTGTCGTTCTGGAGCGGACCCTGCCTGATGCCTGTTTACGCCGTCATCTTTCCCGGACAGGGCAGCCAGTTCGCCGGCATGGGGCGCGACCTGGCAGCTGCGTTCGCGCCGGCGCGGGCGGTGTTCCAGGAGGTCGACGATGCCCTCGGCGAACGGCTCTCCAAGCTGATGTTCGCCGGCCCGATCGAGGAACTTACCCTGACGCAGAACGCCCAGCCGGCGCTGATGGCGGTCTCGCTCGCGGTGCTGCGCGTGCTGGAGCAGGAAGGCGGCTTCGATCTGGCCAGGACCGCCTCCCTCGTCGCCGGGCACTCGCTCGGCGAGTACGCGGCACTCGCCGCGGCCGGCAGCCTCGACGTCACCGCGACGGCGCAGTTGCTGCGGCTGCGCGGTGCCGCGATGCAGCGTGCGGTGCCGATGGGCGAGGGCGGCATGGCCGCACTGATCGGCGTCGAGCTGGAGCAGGCGCGGGAGATCTGCGTCGCCGCGGCGCTGCTTCGCCGCGAAGGCGAGCCGGACCGCCAGGAGGTGATCGAGGTCGCCAACGACAACGGCGGCGGCCAGGTGGTGATCTCAGGCGCGATGAGCGCGATCGGCCGCGCCATCGAGATCGCCAAGGAGCGCGGCATCCGGCGGGCGATGCTGCTGCCGGTCTCCGCACCGTTCCACTGCTCGCTGATGATCCCGGCGGCGGCGGCGATGCGCGAGGCGCTGGCGGAGGCGAGGATCGCCGCGCCGCGCCTGCCGCTGATCGCCAACGTCACCGCCGGCAAGACGACCGCGCCCGACGAGATCCGCGAGCTGCTGGTGCAGCAGGTCACCGGCACCGTGCGCTGGCGCGAGAGCGTGCAGGCGATGGTGGCGATGGGCGTCGACGGCTTCCTCGAGCTGGGCGCCGGCAAGGTGCTCGCCGGGCTGTGCAAGCGGATCGCGCCGGACGCCACCACCCGATCGGTCGGCAGCCCGGAGGACATCGAGCAGCTGCTGAAGGTACTCTAGATGGGTTCTCAAGGCTGAGCCTTGAGCGGGTCCAGGGCGGAGCCCTGGCCTTAAGGATCGAACAAGGGCCAAGACATGTTCAATCTAGAAGGTCGCCTCGCCCTGGTGACCGGCGCCTCCGGCGGCATCGGCGCGGCGATCGCCACGCTGCTGCACGCCCAGGGTGCCGCGGTCGCACTCTCCGGTACCCGTCAGCAGGCCCTCGACGAGCTGGCAGCAAGCCTGGGCGCGAGGTCGCATGTCTGTCCGGCCGATCTCGCCGATCCCGCCGCGGCCGATGCCCTGGTCGCCCAGGCGGAGGCGGCGGCCGGGCAGGGGGTCGACATCCTGGTCAACAATGCCGGGCTGACCCGGGACGGCCTGGCGCTGCGCATGAAGGATGCCGACTGGAGCCAGGTGCTCGAGGTCGACCTCGCCGCCCCGTTCCGGCTGTGCCGGGCGGCGTTGCGCGGCATGCTGCGACGACGCGCCGGCCGGATCGTCTCGATCGCCAGCATCGTCGGCACGACCGGCAATCCCGGCCAGGCGAACTACGCCGCCGCCAAGGCCGGACTGGTCGGGATGAGCAAGTCGCTGGCGCAGGAGGTCGGCGCGCGCGGCATCACCGTCAACGTCGTAGCACCGGGCTTCGTGGAGACGGCGATGACGCAGGGCCTGTCCGAGGCGCAGAGGACGAAGCTGGGTGCGGCGATCCCGCTCGGGCGTCTCGGCGCGCCGCGCGACGTCGCCGCGGCGGTGCTCTACCTCGCCTCGGAAGAGGCTGGCTGGGTGACCGGCGCGACGCTGCACGTGAATGGCGGCATGGCCATGACGTAGCCGGTGGCCCGGCCCGCCGACAGCGCCGCGGCGACCCGGGCCACCACGCCGTCCCAGTCGCCCGGCACCGCCTGCCGGAACAGCCGCACGGTCGGGTACCACGGCGAGTCGTCGCGGTCGAGCAGCCACCGCCAGTCGGGGGCGAATGGGACCAGCACCCACGTCGGCCGGCCCAGCGCCGCCGACAGGTGGGCGACGGCCGGGTCGGCCGCCGACCCGGCCCAGCCCGCTCCGGCCAGCGCCCAATCGGCGACCACCGTCACGACGAGCAAGCTCGCGCCCGACCTCACCGACGTGGTGGCGCGCGGCAAATACCTG
>CAXUCM010000125.1:0-9039 GCA_964249315.1 uncultured Acetobacteraceae bacterium
TGGCCGAACCGCGCGAGCGCGGCCTCGCGCAGGCTGCCGTCGCCGCGCACCTCCCGGCCTGGCCGCTCGCGATGCCGGCTGCGGGCCAGCACGATCGCCACCTGGCTGGCGAGCAGCTCGTCGCAGGCGAGCCGGGCGCGGGCGCGCAGGCCGGCCTGCTCGATCGCGCCGGGCGCGGCCAGCGATGCATCCGCGCGCAGCGCGTCGGCGGGGAAGTGCAGCAGCCGCAGGGCCTCGGCGAACCCCGGCCAGCGTTGCCGGCGCAGCACCGACGGCTCGAGCCACTCCGGCAGCGCCGGCAGCAGCGCGAGGATCCCGCGCAGCGCCCCGGCGACCACCTTCGGCATCAGCCCCGCGGTCAGCGGCCATACCGCCTCGAGCAGCGGCAGCGCATCGGCGCGCGCGGCCTGCAGCAGGTGGTCGGGGTGCGTCATCTGCAGCCGGCCGCCATAGCGCTCGAGCCGGCCGGAGACCACGATCGCGGCACCCGGGGCGAGACCGCGCGCCGCGTGCGGGCCGAAGAACACCAGCTCGGCAACACCGGTGCCGTCGCCGACCAGCACCCGCCAGGGCTGTCCCGGCCGCGCCGGCCGCAGCACGCGCTCGACCCCGACCGACAGCGTGGCGATGCCGCCGGCGGCCGCGGACGGATCGGCCGCCGCCAGGGTCGGGCGGTAGCGCCGGTCGATCACGCCCGGCTCGGGCAGGTGGAACAGCAGGTCGAGCAGCGTGTCGCCGCCGGCGGCGCGCGCGAGCAGCCCGGCCAGGCTCGGGCTGAGCCGGGGCAGGCTGGCGAGGGGAGCCGCGAGCGGTGCCAGCAGCCGCGCCGGATCGGACATCGCTTGCGTCTCGATGGATGGGGGCATCACGCTCCCGCGGGCTGACAGGGCAGGGGTGCGCGGCTATATGACAGCCCGCGACTGGGATCAAAACCGCATGCCTGCAGAAGTGCCTGCCCCCGCCTCCATCTCGGCCCCCGTTTCCGGCTCCGCCCGCCTCGACGAGTCGCGCCGGCGCCGCCTGCTGTTCCGTGCCACCCATCGCGGCACGCACGAGACCGACATCCTGATCGGCGGCTTCGTGGCATCCGGCCTGGACGGCTTCGACGAGGCGGAGCTCGACGAGCTCGAGGCGGTGATGGAGCTCGACGACGTCGATCTCGCCGACTGGCTGACCGGCCGCCGGACGATCCCCGCCGCCGCCGAGACCCCGATGCTGCGGCGCATCGAGCAGGCCGCGCGCGAGACCGCCGTCGCCGCCCGGACCGCACGGCTGGCAAGACCGACGCGTTGAGCGACCGCTTCACCCCGATCTGGGGCGTCCCGGACGGTTTCGACGCGCTGCTGCTGAGCCGCCGCCTGGTCGAGCACCAGGGACCGCTGCTGCACGTGGCGCGCGACGATGCGGCGATGGCGCGGATTGCCGAGCTGGTCGGCTACTTCTCGCCGCAGAGCGAGGTGCTGCGCTTCCCCGCCTGGGACTGCCTGCCGTACGACCGGGTCTCGCCGAACCCGGCGATCGTCGCCGAGCGCGTCGCCACCCTGGCGCGGCTGCTCGAGCCGGCCGAAGGCCGCCGGCTGGTGGTGACCACGGTCAACGCCCTGGTCCAGCGGGTGCCGCCGCGCCACGTCTTCGCCGGCGCCTCGCTCGCGGTGGCCGCCGGCGAGAGCCTGGACGCGGACTTCCTGATCGAGCTGCTGATCGCCAGCGGCTACGGTCGCGCCGACACGGTGATGGAGCCCGGCGAGTTCGCCACCCGCGGCGGCATCTTCGACATCTTTCCCTCCGGCGAGGCCGAGCCGGTGCGGCTCGACCTGTTCGGCGACGAGGTCGAGAACATCCGCAGCTTCGATCCGGCGACGCAGCGCTCGACCGGCGCCCGGCGCAGCCTGGTGCTGCGTCCGGTCGCCGAGCTCTCCTTCGACGCCGACAGCGTCGCGCGCTTCCGCACCGGCTGGCGCGAGCAGTTCGGCCCGGACGCGGCGAGCGACCCGATCTACCAGAGCGTCTCCGACCGGCGCCGGCATGGCGGCATCGAGCACTGGCTGCCGCTGTTCCACGACCGGCTGGAGACGCTGATCGACTACCTGCCCGGGGTCGCGGTCAGCCTCGACCACCAGACCGACGAGGTGCTCGCCGCCCGGCTGGAGATGATCGCCGACCATGCCGAGGCGCGACGGCTGCCGGCGCGCGAGGGCGAGGTGCCGTATCGGCCGCTGCCGCCGGAGCTGCTCTACCTGGACCGCGCCGCCTGGAGCGGGATGCTGCGAGGGCTGCCGGTGCTCGGCTTCAGCCCGTTCGGCAAGCCGGACGACGCCGACGGCGTCGATGCCGGCGGCCGTCCCGGCATCCTGTTCGCGCGCGCGATCGCCACGGGCTCGCGCGAGGGCGTCTTCGCGATGCTGCGCGAGCAGTCCGTGCAATGGACGCGCGGCGGCCGGCGCACGCTGGTCGCGGCCTGGACGCGCGGCTCGCGCGAGCGCATCGCCGCCCTGCTGCGCGAGCATCGGCTCGGCTTCGAGGTGATCGAGAGCTGGGCCGATGCGCGCGGACTGCAGCGCGGCGCGATCGGCCTGCTCACGCTCGGGCTGGAGCGCGGCTTCCAGGCCGAGGAGCTGGCGCTGGTCAGCGAGCAGGACCTGCTCGGCGAGCGCATCGCGCGGCCGCCGCGCAAGCGCAAGCGGGCCGACCAGTTCATCGCCGAGGCCACCGAGATCGCCGAGGGCGACCTGGTGGTGCACCAGGAGTACGGCATCGGCCGCTATGACGGGCTCGAGACGATCGGGGTGGTGCGTGGCAGCACGCCGTCGCAAGACGCCGCGCCGCACGACTGCCTGCGGCTGATCTACGACGGCAGCGAGAAGCTGTTCCTGCCGGTGGAGAACATCGAGCTGCTCAGCCGCTTCGGCAGCGAGCAGAACGGCGTCGCCCTGGACCGGCTCGGCGGCGCCTCGTGGCAGACCCGCAAGGCGCGGATGAAGCAGCGCATCCGCGACATGGCGGGCGAGCTGATCCGCACCGCCGCCGCGCGCCAGTTGCGCGAGGCGCCGAGCCTGGCGCCGGCGGAAGGCAGCTGGGACGAGTTCTGCGCGCGCTTCCCGTTCGTCGAGACCGAGGACCAGACCCGCGCGATCGCCGACGTGCTGGAGGACATGGCCGCCGGCCGGCCGATGGACCGGCTGATCTGCGGCGACGTCGGCTTCGGCAAGACCGAGGTGGCGCTGCGTGCCGCCTTCGTCGCCGCGATGGCCGGCACCCAGGTCGCGGTGGTGGTGCCGACCACGCTGCTCGCGCGCCAGCACCACCGCACCTTCAGCGCCCGCTTCGCCGGCCTGCCGGTGCGCGTCGAGCAGCTCTCGCGGATGGTCAACGCCCGCGACGCGGCGTCCGTCAAGAAGGGCGTCGCCGACGGCTCGGTGGGCATCATCGTCGGCACCCACGCGCTGCTCGCGCGCGGCATCGAGTTCGCCGATCTCGGCCTGCTGGTGGTCGACGAGGAGCAGCATTTCGGCGTCGCCCACAAGGAGAAGCTCAAGGCGCTGCGCGAGGACGTGCACGTGCTGACGCTCAGCGCCACGCCGATCCCGCGCACGCTGCAGCTGGCGCTGACCGGCGTCCGCGAGATGAGCCTGATCGCCACCCCGCCGACCGACCGGCTGGCGGTGCGCACCTTCATCATGCCGTTCGACGCGGTGGTGATCCGCGAGGCGCTGCAGCGCGAGCGCTTCCGCGGCGGCCAGGTGTTCTGCGTGGTGCCGCGCATCGAGGATCTCTCCCGGGTCGGCCAGCGGCTGGCCGAGATCGTGCCCGAGGCCCGCCTGGTCGAGGCGCACGGCCGGCTCGCGCCGACCGAGCTCGAGCGGGTGATGACCGAGTTCGGCGACGGCAAGTACGACATCCTGCTCTCCACCAACATCGTCGAGAGCGGGCTCGACATGCCGTCGGTGAACACGCTGCTGATCCATCGCGCCGACATGTTCGGCCTGGGCCAGCTCTACCAGCTGCGCGGCCGGGTCGGTCGCGGCAAGCAGCGCGGCTACGCCTACCTGACCTGGCCGCAGAACCACCGGCTGTCGCCGGCCGCCGAGAAGCGGCTGGAGGTGATGCAGACGCTGGACCAGCTCGGCGCCGGCTTCACGCTCGCCTCGCACGACCTGGACCTGCGCGGCGCCGGCAACCTGCTCGGCGACGAGCAGTCCGGCCATATCCGCGAGGTCGGCATCGAGCTCTACCAGCAGATGCTGGAGGATGCGGTCGCCGACCTGCGCGTGCAGAAGGGTCGCCGCCGCGCCGAGGATCGCGACTGGACGCCGGCGATCGTGCTCGGGCTGCCGGTGCTGATCCCGGAGACGTACGTGCCGGAGCTGCCGGTGCGGCTCGGCCTGTATCGACGCATCGGCGCGCTCACCTCGGACGCCGAGACCGAGGCGATGGCGGCCGAGCTGGTCGACCGCTTCGGCAGGCTGCCGGACGAGGTCGAGAACCTGCTCGCCGTGGTGACGCTGAAGCGGCTGTGCCGAAGCACCGGCATCGAGAAGCTGGAGGCGGGTCCGAAGGGGATGGTGGTGCAGTTCCGCGGCAACGCCTTCGCCAACCCGGCCGGGCTGATCGCCTGGATCGGGCGCAAGGGCCAGGACGGCATGCGCCTGCGCCCGGACCACAAGCTCGCCGTCCTGCGCGAGATGACCACGGCGCAGCGCATCATCCAGGCCCGCGACATCGTCGGCAACCTGGAGAAGCTGGTGCGCGAGGCGGCCTGAACTTGGCTGGGGTTCAGGTTGGGGCTCCGCCCCAAGCCCCGCCAAAGGCTTCGCCTTTGGAAACCTCGTCGAAAGCAAACGTCCGTCATCATTGCGATTTCGTTCGCGGATCGGATTTCATGACCCATTGATTGTTGCGGGTCTGGAGGCGCTTGCCTCCAAGCTTGGTATGGGCGGAGCCCCACATCTCTGGCCTTCGGCGACAGACCCACATTGTCAGGGCCCTTTTCTTGAAGGGTCGAGTGCAAGGCTGATTGGTATGATACCCTCGCTGCAGGCCTTTCCGCGTCCGCTCAGCCGCCTCGCCGGGCCGCGCGAGCTGGTCCGCCAGTTCACCCCGAACTGGTTCACCGCCACCATGGGCACCGGCATCCTCGCACTGGCCCTGAACCAGCTGCCGTTCGCGCTGGCCGGGTCGCACGAGGTGGCACGCGGCCTCTGGCTGTTCGACATCCTCCTGTTCGTCCTGTTCAGCGCGCTCTACGCGGCACGCTGGGTGTTCTTCTTCCAGGGCGCGCGACGCATCCTGCGCCACTCGGTGATGTCGATGTTCCTCGGGGCGATCCCGATGGGCCTCGCCACGATCATCAACGGCTTCCTCGTGTTCGGCCCCTCGGTGTTCGGCGCCGCCGCGTTCCCGCTGGCGCAAGGCCTGTGGTGGCTCGATGCGGCGATGGCGCTCGCCTCGGGCCTGTGCATCCCGTTCCTGATGTTCACCAGCCAGGCGCACAGCATCGAGAAGATGACCGCGGTCTGGCTGCTGCCCGTGGTCGCGGCCGAGGTCGCCGCCGCCAGCGCCGCGCAGCTGGTCCCGCACCTGGCCGACCCGCAGGCGGCGCTGCGGATGCTGGTGCTGGGCTACGCGCTGTGGGCGTTCTCGGTGCCGCTGGCGCTGAGCATCCTGGTGGTGCTGGTGCTGCGCCTGATCCTGCACAAGCTGCCGCACAAGGACCTCGCCGCCTCCGGCTGGCTGGCGCTCGGGCCGATCGGCACCGGCGCGCTCGGCCTGCTGCTGCTCGGCCAGGACGCGCCGCCGGTGTTCGCCGCCGCCGGCATGCCGTCGGTCGGGATCGTCGCGCAGGGCATCGGCGTGATCGGCGGCACCGTGCTGTGGGGCTACGGGGTCTGGTGGCTGGTGCTGGCGATGATGATGACCGCCCGCTACCTGCGCGAGGGCATGCCGTTCAACATCGGCTGGTGGGGCTTCACCTTCCCGCTCGGGGTCTACGCGGTCGCGACCCTGAACCTCGCCCGGCAGACCCATCTCGGCGTCCTCGCCGCAATCGGCGCCGCCCTGGTCGCATTGCTGGTACTGCTCTGGGGCATCGTGTTCACCCGCACCGCCATCGGCGCCTGGCGCGGCGACCTGTTCTTCTCGCCCTGCCTGATGAGCGACGTCGCCCCGATCACCGCGGAAGCCGACATCGTCTGACGCGTTCTCAGGATCAAGGTCGGGGCTCCGCCCCAAGCCCCGCCAAAGGCTTCGCCTTTGGAAACTTCTTGATAAATGGATTCTCAAGGCTGAGCCTTGAGCGGGTCCAGGGCAGAGCCCTGGCCTTTTACTGCGCTGGCTGGCCCGCAGCCGGCTTCGCCCAATGTTGCCGGATCCGCGCCTCGGCGTCGGCCAACATCGCCTGCCAGGCCGGCGTTGCGCCGCACAGGGCTGCCGTCGCGTTCCGCACCTTGATACAGGCATCGCCCCGGGTCGCGCCGGCGAGCATCGTCAGCACGCTCAGCAGGGTCGCATCGAGCACCACCTCCGCCGGGATGATGCCGGTACCCCAATGGTGGATCTTGGCGAACTGCAGGTCGGACAGGTCGATGGCGAGGCGTTTCTCGTCGGTCGTGCGCTCGAGCTGGCGACGGACGCGCATCTCCCGGAGCCACGGAGCCCAGGCGCGCTGGCCGATGCCCAGCAGCACGGTCCGGATCCGCTCGTCCAGCGTCGGCGAGAAATACAGCGCCGCGACGGCTTTCAGGTAGTTGGGGATCTGCATGTTGCGAAGCGTCGTGGCGATCTGCCGCTCCATCGCGCCCTCGAAGCTTGCAGGCGGCGCCACGAAAATCATCGAACGATGGAACGCCTCGAAATAGTCGTGGATCGCAAGCGCGATCACTGCCTCGCGGCTCCCGAAGGCGTTGTAGACCGTGCGCGACGAGACGTCCGCGCGACGACACAGCTCGCGGACATTGAAGCTCTCCAGGTTGCCCTCGCCGATCATCCTCCGCGCCTCGCGCAGGATGCGTCGTCGCCGCTCGAACATCGCGGGACTGCTGTTGGTCATCGTGCCCAGGGCGAACAAGGCGACATCGTCCATGGCGACGTCCGGCGCACGTGGCTCCTGCAGGATGGCGCTCATGCGACGGCTGCCGGATCGGCACCGATCTCGCGGAGCCAGGCAAGCGGCACCGGCGCGACCGCCTCGCGCACCTCGTCCAGGTCGATCTCGTCGATCGACAGTCCCGCGCGCTCCGTGGCGCGGCGGGTGGCCGGAACCTGCTTCGCCAGCGCGATCGCCGGATCGCCGGCCGTGACGGTGACGTTCTCGATGCGCGTCATCGGGTCGCGCCGTGCGCCTTCGAGGCCTTGTCCCTGACGACGGGCACGCCGGAAGCGCCATCGCAGATCTGGCCGGCATTCGCGGCGGTGACGATGCCGCCTGCCTCCAGCATCGTGTCGGCGGCGATCGTCTCTCGCACGTGCCGCGCATCGCCGCCTGCGCTGCAACCTGGATCGCCTGCTGCGCGACTCATCGCGGCGCCATGCGGATCGCACCGTCGAGGCGGATGGTCTCGCCGTTGAGCATCGGATTGCCGACGATCGCCTCGACCAGCAGCGCATACTCGCCCGGGTCGCCCAGACGGTTCGGAAACGGCACCTGCGCTCCGAGCGAGCGCTGCGCTTCCTCGGGCAGGCTGGCGAGCAGCGGCGTCAGGAACAGGCCCGGCGCGATCGTCACCACCCGTATCGCCGACTGCGCGAACTCGCGCGCGAGCGGCAGCGTGAGGCCGACGACGCCGCTCTTCGACGCCCCGTAAGCGGCCTGGCCGATCTGTGCGTCGTAGGCGGCAACGCTGGCGGTATTGACGATCAGGCCGCGCTCTTCGCCGAGCGGCTCGAGCGTCATGCAGCGCGCCGCGAACTTCGAGGCGACGTTGAACGTGCCGATCAGGTTGACGTCGATGATCTTGCGGAAGGTGGCGAGCGGCTGCGGATTGCCGTGTCGATCGACCGCCTTCGCAGGCGCCCCGATCCCGGCGCAATTCACCAGGACGCGCGCCTTGCCATGCAGCGCCTCGGCCGCATCGAGCGCACCGGACACGCTCGCCTCGTCGGTGACGTCCACCTTGCAGCAGGCGCCGCCGAGCTCATCCGCAAGCGCGCGGCCGAGCTCCTCGTTCAGGTCGAACACTGTCACGCGCGCGCCCCTGGAGGCGAACAGGCGTGCCGTGGCGGCACCGAGGCCGGAAGCGCCGCCCGTGATGATTGCCGGGATGTCTCGAAGCTGCATGTCGCCCCACCTTGCCTAGTCGGTGCCGCGGTCGGCCTTGTCGGTGCGCCGGATCGACTCGCGCGCTGCCTGCCATTGCGCGTCGGTCCAGTCTCGCATCCCGGACAGGTTGCCGCCCGTCGCCTGATATACGCCGCCGTCGATCGCGATCACCTGCCCGTTCACGTAGGACGAGGCAGGCACGTAGGACGAGGCAGGCACGTAGGACGAGGCAGGGTGCAGCAGATAGACCGCCAGGTTGGCCAGTTCGGGCATCCGGCCGGTGCGCTGCATCGGATTGCGCGACATGTCGAATCCTGCCAGGCCCTCGTTCGGGCTCAGCCGCGCCGTCATCCCTTCCGTGGGAAACAGGCCCGGCGCGATGGCGTTGAAGCGGATGCCCCGTCCAGCCCATTCGACCGCCAGGCTCTGAGTCATCGCCGCGACGCCGGCCTTCGACATCGCCGACGGCACGACGTACGGCGAGCCGTTCCACACCCAGGTGGTGACGATGGAGACCACCGACGCCTGGTCGCCATGCGCCAGCCAGCGCTTGCCGCAGGCCAGCGCGGGGAAAGGTCCTCCGTACGGCTGACGAAATTGCCGGCCGCGTTGTTGATCAGGCCGGTGGAAGCCCCGCCATCCCAGGCTTGTTCCAGCATCGCTTCGATCGAGTCCGCGTCCCGGATGTCGCAGGCGATCGCACGGACGGTTCCGCCATGCCGTGCCACGAGCTGGGCGGCGGTGTTCTCGAGAACACCGCGCCGGCGTCCGGCGATGACGACCTC
>CAXUCM010000125.1:9049-9307 GCA_964249315.1 uncultured Acetobacteraceae bacterium
CGACCTCGCCGCCGAGCGCCAGGATCGCTTCGGCCATGACCCGCCCGAGGCCGCCGCCGGTCACGATGACTTTCTGCCCCGCCATCAGGTCGGGCCGGAAGATCTCATCAACGGACATTCTCGACTGCCAACCCTTCCGAAACTGTTGCCTCGGGTATGTTAATTTTAGCGTTGCATCGCAGAGATGACAACATGTAGTTGATTTTGCGAGGGCCGATGGAAGGGGCGGGGGCCCGCCACGCCCCCCCCCACACCCAC
>CAXUCM010000126.1:0-9261 GCA_964249315.1 uncultured Acetobacteraceae bacterium
CCCCCCCCCCCCCCCCCCCCCCCCCCCCCCCCCCCCCCCCCCCCCCCCCTTCCCTAACCTTGCGGCATCCCGTCCGGGATCACCGTCTGCACGATCGAAGCGTCGAGCGCCTCGTACTCGTGCAGGCCGATCAGGTCGTAGAGTTCGTGCCGGGTCTGCATGCGGTCGACCATGAGGTGCGCACCGCCATGCTGTTGGATCGAGGCGTAGAGCTCGCTCTGCGCCTTGTTGGCGACGCGCAGCGAGGAGACCGGCCAGATCACCATCCGGTAGCCCATGCGCGCGAACTCGTCGGCGGTGAAGAACGGCGTACGGCCGAATTCGGTCATGTTCGCCAGCAGCTTCACGCCCGGCATCCGCTCGGCAAAGGCGCGGAACATCTCGCTCGTGTTCAGCGCCTCGGGGAAGATCGCATCGGCGCCCGCCTCGATATACAGCCGGGCGCGCGCCACCGCGCCGTCCAGCCCCTCCGACGCCGCCGCGTCCGTGCGCGCCACCACCACCAGGTCCCTCCGCGCCTTCACCGCAGCGGCCACCTTGGCCGCCATGTCGCGCGGCTCGGCCAGACGCTTGTCGTTCAGGTGCCCGCACTTCTTCGGCAGCAACTGGTCCTCCAGATGCACCGCCGCCGCGCCCGCATCCTCGAAGGTCCGCACCATGTGCATGACGTTGAGCGCCTCGCCGTAGCCGGTATCGCCGTCCACCAGCACCGGCAGCCCGGAGGCGCGCGCCACCTGGCGGACGAAGAACGCCACCTCGTCGACGGTGATGATGCCCAGGTCCGGCAACCCCATCGACGCGGTCATCGCCGCCCCCGACAGGTAGCACGCCGAGAAACCGGCGCGTGCCGCCTGCAGCGCCGCCATGCCGTTATGGGTGCCGGGGATCTGCAGGATCCCCTCTCCGTCCAGCAGGCGCCGGAAGCGCCGGCCGGCGGGCTCGGTGGGTAGGTCGGAGGCAAGCAGGTAGGGCATGGTCCGGTCCCCGGATCGCGTGGTTACGGCCGCTGGTCGATCGGCACGAAGTCGAGATCGTCCGGCCCGACATAGTTGGCCGACGGACGGATGATCTTGCCGTCGAGCCGCTGCTCGATGACGTGGGCGGCCCAGCCGGCCGTGCGCGCGATCACGAACAGCGGCGTGAACATCGCCGTCGGCACGCCCATCTGCTGGTAGGAGACCGCGGAGAACCAGTCGAGGTTGGGGAACATCCGCTTGGCGTCGGCCATCACGGCCTCGATCCGCTCGGCGATCCGGTAACGCGCGAGCGCTCCGTTCTCCTCCGACAGCGCGCGCGCGACCTGCTTGATCACGACGTTGCGCGGGTCCGAGACGGTATAGACGGGATGGCCGAAGCCGATCACGACTTCCTTGGCTTCGACCCGGCGCCTGATGTCGGCCTCGGCCTGGTCGGGCGTGGCGTAGCGCTCCTGGATCTCCAGCGCCACCTCGTTGGCGCCGCCATGCTTGGGTCCGCGCAGCGCGCCGATGCCGCCGGCGATCGCTGAATACATGTCCGATCCGGTGCCGGCGACGACGCGCGCCGTGAAGGTCGAGGCGTTGAATTCGTGCTCGGCATAGAGGTTGAGCGAGGTGTGCATCGCCCGCACCCAGCTCGCCGGCGGCGCCTGTCCGTGCAGCAACGTCAGGAAATGGCCGCCGATGCTGTCGTCGTCGGACTCGACCTCGATGCGGATGCCGTTATGCGAATAGTGATACCAGGCCAGCAGCATCGAGCCGAGGCTTGCCAGCAGCCGGTCGGCGATGTGGCGGGCGCCGGCGACGGTGCGGTCCTCCTTTTCCGGCAGCACGCAGCCGAGTGCGGAGACGCCGGTGCGCATCACGTCCATCGGGTGCGCCGACGCGGGCAGCGCCTCCAGCACGTCGCGCACCGCCGCCGGCAGGCCGCGCATCCGCTTCAGCCGCAGCTTGTAGGCCGCGAGCTCGGCGCGGTTGGGCAGCGTCTCATGCACCAGCAGGTGCGCGATCTCCTCGAACTCGCACGCCTCGGCAATGTCGATGATGTCGTAGCCGCGATAGTGCAGATCGTTGCCGGTGCGACCCACCGTGCACAGCGCCGTATTGCCGGCGGCAACGCCCGAAAGCGCCACCGACTTCTTCGGCTTCGGGCCGGAGGCTGGCGCCTGCGAGATCTCGGATGCGCTCATCGTTCGTGCTCCCGGTTTCAGCCGAACAATCCGGGCAGCCCGCGCGCGAGTGCCGCCGCCGGCACCGCCACGTTGAGCAGCGGCAGGTCCGATGCCGACAGTTCCGGCAGACGCTGCACCAGCTCGAGGAAGCGCTCGACTTCGCCTGGCTCCAGCAAGCCCTCGGTCAGGATGCGGAACTTGCCGATATAGTCGGACCGCTCCCAGGGGGTCGCGCCCAGGGTGTGCGCGTTGGCCACCGCGAGTTCGCCCTCGATCACCCGTCCGTCCCGCATGGTGATGATCACCCGGCCGCCGAACGCCTTGATCGCCGGATCGGTCGAATGATACCGCTCGGTCCAGCTCGGATCCTCGACCGTGCGGATCTTCGACCACAGCCGCACCGTGTCGGGACGCTGCGCCCGCGCCGGCTCGTAGGAACGGACGTGGTGCCAGGCCTGATCCTGCAGCGCCACCGCAACGATATACATGATCGAGTGGTCCAGCGTCTCCCGCGATGCCTGCGGGTCGAATTTCTGCGGGTCGTTGGAGCCGGTGCCGATCACGTAATGGGTGTGGTGCGACGTCGCGATCAGGATATCCTGCACGGCGTCCCAGTCCTCGACCTGCCGGCCGAGCCGGAAGCACAGGTCGATCAGCGCCTGGCTCTGATACTCCGCCGAATGCTCCTTGGTGTAGGTGTCCAGGATCGCCCGCTTCGCCTCTCCGGGTGCGGGCAGCGGCACGTGGTAGACCGCCTTCTTGCCGCCCAGCAGCCAGGCGATCACCCCGTCCTCGCCCTCGTAGATCGGCGACGGCGCACCCTCGCCGCGCATCGCCCGGTCCACCGCCTCGATGGCGAGCTTGCCGGCATGGCTCGGCGCGAACGCCTTCCACGACGAGATCTCGCCCTTGCGCGACTGCCGCGTCGCGGTGGTGACGTGCAGCGCCTGCTGCACCGCCTGGAAGATGGTCTCGGTCGGCAGGCCGAGCATGGCGCCCAGGCCTGCCGCCACCGACGGACCCAGATGCGCCACGTGGTCGATCTTGTGCTCGTGCAGGCAGATCGCGCGCACCAGGTCGACCTGGATCTCGTAGCCGGTGGCAAGACCCCGGATCAGTGCCGCGCCATCCAGCCCGGCCTGCTGCGCCACGGCCAGGATCGGCGGGATGTTGTCGCCGGGATGCGAGTACTCGGCAGCGAGGAAGGTGTCGTGGTAGTCGAGCTCGCGCACCGCGGTGCCGTTGGCCCAGGCCGCCCACTCCGCATGCACGCGCAGCTCCGGCGGGCAGCCGAACACGGTCGACCCGCCGGGTCTCGGATGCCCGAGCGCCTGGTCGCGCGCCGTCACCACCGGATGGCGGTTGACCGAGGCGATGGCGACCGCGGCATTGTCGATGATCCGGTTGACGATCATCTCGGCGACGGCCCCGTCGACCGCCACCGGATCGGCCGCCACCGCCGCGATCTTCCAGGCGAGCTGCTGCTCGCGCGGCAGCCGGTCGCTCTCGGGACGGGTGCGGACCTCGTGGATATCCATCGTCTTGTCTCTTCGTCCCTGCTGCTCGGCGCCCGGCTCGGCGGGCGCGCACTATCGCGAGTCGACCCGGCCGGATAAACCCCGCATGTGGCAGAATGAGGCGTACGCTCGCCCCGGAGGTTGCGGATGTTGCGAACACATGCGGCGCCGAAGATGTTCGCCGGCGAACGCGTGCGCCGGCTGCGCGAGCAGCACCAGACCAGCCAGGCCGCGACCGCCCGCGCGATCGGCCTGTCGCCAAGCTATCTCAGCCAGATCGAGTGCAACCAGCGCCCGTTGACCCGGCCGGTGATGTATCGCCTGGCCTCCTACCTCAAGGTTCCGCTCTCCGCCTTCGAGGACACCGAGGCGCTGCGCCTGGTCCACGACCTGCGCGAGGCGACCGCGGATCCGATCTTCGGCGGCCCGATCGTCACCCTCGCCGAAGCCCAGGCGGCGATCGAGGCGGCCCCGATGATCGCCGAGCGCTTCCTCGCCCTCTACCGCAGCTTCCGCGATCGCGCCCAGCTGGCGCCGGCCGGGAGCGAACCGCCGATGCCCGGCGCCGGCTCGATCTACGAGGAGGTGCGCGACTGGGCGCAGGGCCATCGCAATCATTTCGCCGGCCTCGACCAGGCCGCCGAGGCGCTGGTCGAGCGCCAGGGTTTCCGCCGCGACGGCCTGGCCGAGGATCTGGAGCGCTACCTGCGCGATCGCCACGACATCACCGTCACCCACGCCACCCTGCTCGATCAGGGCATGGTCTGGCGCCTCAACCGGGCCACGCGGAGCCTGGCACTTGCCGAGGAGGCCTCGTCGGAAAGCCGCGTCTTCTGGATGGGCCACATCACGGCACAGCTCGACCACCGGCGCGAGATCGAGCGGGTGCTGCAGCGTGCGCCGCTGTCCAGTCCCGACGCCACGGCGCTCGCCCGGGTGGCGCTGGCGAACTATGTCGCCGGCGCGATGATGATGCCCTACACCCGCTTCCTCGAGGACGCCCGCGCCGTGCGCTACGACATCGCCCGGCTGCAGCGGCGGTTCGGCGCGAGCTTCGAGCAGGTCTGCCACCGTCTCAGCACCATGCAGCGTCCCGGCCAGCCCGGCATCCCGTTCTTCTTCCTCAAGACCGACATCGCCGGCAACGTCCTCAAGCGCTCCTCGGCGACGCGCTTCCAGTTCGCCCGCTTCGGCGGTCCCTGCCCGCTCTGGAACGTCTACAGCGCGTTCTCCCGCCCTGGCGAGACCCTGGTGCAGCTCGCCCGCACCCCGGACGACGTGACCTACCTCAACATCGCCCGCACCGTCGGCCGCAGCGACAGCGCCTATCTCAGCCGGCCCCGGTCGGTGGCGGTGGTGCTGGGCTGCGAGATCGAATACGCGCCGCTCACCGTCTACTCGGCCGGGCTGGACCTCGCCAGCCCGGCGGCGGCGGCCCCGATCGGGCCCGGCTGCCGCGCCTGCGAGCGCACCGATTGCCGGCACCGTGCGGTGCCCCCGGCGGGGCGGGCGCTCGATGTCGGCTCCGGCGAGCGCGGCGTCGTGCCGTACCGGATTTCCACCTGACGCGCGCCGGTCACGCCGCCTCCCGAGCCGGGATCGCCAGGATATCGATGTGATCGATGCCGGAGGCGCGCTGTGCGGCCAACACCTCGGACCAGAGCTGCCCCATCGGCAGCAAGGAGCCGTCCCGCCGGATCACCGAGACGTCGTAGCCGAACCCGCCGAGCCAGCGCAGGTAGGTCTCGCCGTCGACGCCGGAGATCCCGGGCAGCAATGCCGGGGCGAACTCGCTGAGGATCAGCGGACGGTCGCGCACGATGGTCTGCCGACATCCCAGCAACGCCGGATACTCGCCGCCATCGACGTCGATCTTGATGAAGTCGATGCGTCGCCCGGGAGGCACCAGACAGTCCAGCGCCAGGCTCGGCACCGTCGTCGCCGCCAGCATCGCGCCGAGACCGGCGGCGATCCCGGCCGCGGTGCCGGTCGAATGCGAGGTATGCAGCCCCAGCATCCCCGTCTCCGCTCCGGCCGCCACCTGCGCCACCTGCATCTGCTCGAAGCCGTTCAGCCGCCGGCTGCATTCCAGCAGGCGGGCGTTGCGCGGATTCGGCTCGACTGCCAGCACGAAGCCCGCGGCGCCTACCAGCGCCGCCGACAGCATGCTGAAGAAGCCCATGTTGGCGCCGATATCGATCACGCCCATGCCCGGCCGCAGGAACCGGCGGAAGACCCCGGCCACCTCCGGATCGTAGCCTCCCCCTGGGATATGCCGTCCCACCGCCGGGTCGCTGACGTCGCAATAGATCCGGAACCCGTCCAGTTCGGCGAGCACGATCTCCCCCGGCGACTCCGCCTGCAGCAGGCCGCGTCGGGAAAACTCGAGGCTGCTCAGGTAGCTCGCCACCACGTTCGCCAGCGGCTGCCCGACCATGCTGGTATGGCCGATCCATTCCTCCGCCTGCGGATTGCGTCCGAGCAGCAGCCGGAAGCAATGGTAGATATCGACGTCCGAGGCCTGCGCCGGGGTGGGCAGCGTCCACGGCTCGGCCGGCAGCCGGAACGCACCGGACATGCTCAGCGCTCCTCGATCCGTGCCACGCCGGCCACCAGCTTGAGCGCCTGCGCCAGTCGCGGTGTCACCATGTACGGCTCCGGCAGCGCCACCTCCAGGTCCTGGGTCTCGTCCAGGCAGGGCAGCAGCAGCACCCGGCCGCGACCGCCGCGCGCACGGCCCAGGATCGTGCGGAACGGCGCCAGCGCCTCCACCCGCTCGCACCAGAACCGCATCTCCGCCGACGCTTCCGCCGCCGCCCGGTCGAGCTCCACCACGTCCTGCGCGGTGATCCGCAGCATCTCGCCCTCCAGCCGGAGGTCCGCCGTCACCAGCACCGCGCGTCCCGCCACCAGGATGTCGCGAGTTCCCGACAGCACCTCTGAGAACAGCGTCACCTCGCAGCCGCCCGACGCGTCGGAGAGCCGCACCCAGGCCATGCGCCCGCCGGTGCGCGTCGGCCGCTCCTTGCGATCGACCACGCAGCCGGCGATCCTGACCCGGCCGACGCCGGCCTGCGCCGCCGCCTCCAGCCCGGTACAGCGCGTCGCCCCGAGCCGTTGCAGCAGCCCCGCATAGCTGTCGAGCGGATGCGCGGTCAGATGGAAGCCGACCGCCTCCGCCTCGAGCCCGAGCCGCTCGATCTCCGGCCAGTCCGCCACCTCCGGCAGGCGCAGCGTCTCCGGCCGGGCACCGCCGCCGAACAGCCCGATCTGCCCGCTCGCCGCCTCCTCGGCATGCGCCTGGGCGCGTCGCAGGATCGTCTCCGCACCCATGAACAGCCGCGCCCGGTTGCCGTCGAGCCGATCGAAGGCCCCGGCCCGCGCCAGGTTCTCGATCTGCATCTTGTTGAGCTGGCGCGGCTCCACGCGCGCCGCGAAATCGGCGAGGTCCGCGAACGGCCTGTCGCCGCGCGACGCCACCACCGACTGCATCGCCGCCAGCCCCACCCGCTTGATCGCCGCCAGCGCGTAGCGGATCGACTGGCCGCCATCCTCTGCCACCTCGACGGTGAAGTCCGCCGACGAGCGGTTGATGTCCGGCGGCAGCACCCGCACCCCGAGCCGCTCGGCCTCCTGGCGCAACGCCGCCAGCTTGTCGGTGCGTTCGCGCGCCAGCGACATGCAGGCCGCGAGGAACGCCACCGGATGGTTCGCCTTCATCCAGGCGGTCTGGTAGGCGACCAGCGCGTACGCCGCCGCGTGCGGCTTGGGAAAGCCGTAATCGGCGAACTTCGCCATCAGCTCGAACACTTCGACCGCCTTGTCGCGCGCGACCCCGCGCGCGACCGCGCCCTCGGTGAAGCCCTGGCGCTGCTGGTCCATCTCCGCGCGGATCTTCTTGCCCATCGCGCGTCGCAGCAGGTCGGCGCCGCCGAGGCTGTACCCCGCCATCTTCCTCGCGATCAGCATCACCTGCTCCTGGTAGACCATGATGCCGTAGGTCTCCTGCAGGATCTCGCGCAGCTCCTCGTGCGGCGGCGCCCACGGCTCGCCATGCTTGCGTCGGCAGTAGTCCGGGATGTTCGCCATCGGCCCGGGACGGTAGAGCGCCACCGCCGCGATCAGGTCGTCGATGCCGGTCGGCCGCATCTGCCGCAGCGCATCGCGCATCCCCGCACCCTCGAACTGGAACACGCCGGCGGTGTCGCCGCGCGACAGCATCTCGTAGGTGCGCGCATCGTCGAGCGGCAGCCGCAACAGGTCGATCTCGGTGCCCAGCCGGCGCAGCATCTGCACGCCGCGCTGCAGGATGGTCAGCGTGGTCAGCCCGAGAAAGTCGAACTTCACCAGCCCGGCCTGCTCGACGAACTTCATGTTGAACTGCGTGACCAGCATGTCGCTCTTCGGATCGCGATACAGCGGCACCAGCTCGATCAGGTCGCGGTCGCCGATCACCACGCCGGCGGCGTGCGTGCTGGCATGCCGATACAGCCCCTCGAGCTGCAGCGCCGTGGTCAGCAGCCGACGGATCGCCTCGTCGCCGTCCCGCATCTCCTGCAGGCGCGGCTCGCCGGCCACCGCCTGCGCCAGCGTCACCGGCTTGGCCGGATTGTTCGGGATCAGTTCGGCGACCTTGTTGACCATGCCGAACGGCAGCCCCTGCACCCGGCCGACATCGCGCACCACCGCTCGTGCCTGCAGCTTGCCGAAGGTGATGATCTGCGCCACCCGCTTCGCGCCGTACTCCTTGCAGACGTAGGCGATCACCTCATCGCGTCGTTCCTGGCAGAAATCGATGTCGAAATCCGGCATCGAGACGCGTTCCGGGTTGAGGAACCGCTCGAACAGCAGGTTGAACGGGATCGGATCGATGTCGGTGATCGTCAGCGCCCAGGCGGCGAGCGAGCCCGCGCCCGATCCGCGTCCCGGCCCCACCGGGATGTCCTGCGCCTTCGCCCACTGGATGAAGTCGGCCACGATCAGGAAGTAGCCGGCGAAGCCCATCGTCGCGATCACGTCGAGCTCGAAGGCCAGTCGCTCCTCGTAGCGGCTCCGCGTCGCCGCATCCGGCTGCGTCACTGCCAGTCGTGCAGAGAGCCCCTCGCGCGCCATCGCTTGCAGCGTCTCGGCCTCGTTGCTGCCGGGCCGGACCTTCGGGCAGACCGGCAGCAGCGGCTTGCGCGTCTCCACCATCACCGCGCACATGCGCGCGACCGCCAGCGTGTTGTCGCACGCCTCGGGCAGGTCGGCGAAGCGCTCGCGCATCGCCGCCGCCGGCTTGAACCAGTGCTCCGGCGTCACCCGCCAGCGATCGCGCTCGGCGAGCGTACGCCCCTGCGCGATACACAGCAGCGCGTCATGCGCCTCGTGCATCGCCGGTTGCGCGAAGAAGCACTCGTTGGTCGCCACCAGAGGCAGGCCGAACGTGTCGGCGAGCGCGATCAGGCCCGGCTCGATGGCGCGTTCGTCCGGTGCGCCGAACCGATGCAGCTCGACCATGGTCCCGTCGCCGAACGCCTCCTTCAGCGCCGCCAGCAGCCGGGCCGCCTCCTCCTGCTGGCCCTCGGCGAGCAGCCGCGCCAGCGGCCCGCGCAT
>CAXUCM010000127.1:0-9259 GCA_964249315.1 uncultured Acetobacteraceae bacterium
CGACCGAGCTTATAGGCCGCCAGTGGCGAGGCAAGGGCGCGCCACACCCAACAACGTGCCCATCGGCGCACCAGCCGCCTCGATGGAGCATGGCTGGGGCGGGAGGATTCGAACCTCCGCGTGGCGGAATCAAAATCCGCTGCCTTACCGCTTGGCTACGCCCCATCCGACTGCGCGCCTTGATAAGGTGACGCCAGCCCGTTCGGCAAGCCCTACGAGATCTCCGGCGACGGCTCCGGCACGAACGACTCGTCGACAGGTTCGGTCGCCGGGGGCTGGGCACGGCCCATGCCGCCCAGGAAGCGTCCGATCGACTCCGCGCGGTCGACCGCGCGGCCTGCATCCAGACGCCGACGACGCCGCTGACCCGCAGCATTCCGGTGAAGCCGGAGGTATCGAGGGCCGCCGCCTGCGCCATCCAGCGCATGCTGTTGCGTGTCTCGAGTGTCAGCATCAGCGCGAGCGCGGGATCGAACCGTGCCGCGCGCAGGACGCTGTCGACGCCGCCGCGATGGGGCTGCAGCGCATCGAAGCGGCGCATCAGCACGTCGAACAGCTTCTCCCGGCTGGTGCCGAGCCCGGCATCCTCGGACAGGGCGCGCTGATCCGCCAGCAGGCCGAGCCGCCTCAGGATGCAGGGCGCGTCCGGGAAGCGGGCGCGCGCCCGGTCGAGCGGCAAGCCGGCTTCGCGCGCCGCGTCGGCGACGTTGACGCGGCTCCAGCCGAGCGCCTCCGCCTGGGTCATCGCCATGCGGATCAGGGTCTCGTCGAATTCCGCGTCATCCATGCTCTCGCTCCCGGAACGCTAGCTAAATCAAGAAGATAGTGGCCTGCTTCTCGCCGGAATCCGGAAGCGGATTTCGGCGGCAGGACACGGGAGCGCTTTCCGTTCGCGTTCGCTCACGGAACCCGCTCCAGCTCGGTGTTTTGGCGAGCATCTTTATCCGATCAGATGATTCCCCCTGATCGGATGATGCTCTAGCGCGCGAGCGTGCGGGAGCGTTGCGTCGCCGCCTCCACGGCGTTGCGGAGATTCTGCGGCCAGGCGTCCGGCCGCATCAACGCGGCGAGCGCCTGCTCGGTGGTGCCGCCGGGGCTGGTGACGGCGCGACGCAGCTCGGCGCTGTCCAGCTCTGGCGTCGCCTCGAGCAAGGCGCCGGCGCCGCTGACGGTGCGTCTGGCAAGCTGACGCGCGAGGGCAGCGGGAAGCCCGTGCTCACGCCCGGCCGCCTCGAGCAGCTCGGCGAGCAGGAACACGTAGGCCGGTCCGCTACCCGAGATCGCCGTCACCGGGTCGAGCAGCGTCTCGTCCTCGACCCAGGCGGTCTGTCCGACCGCGTCCAGCATGCGGCTGCATAATCCGAGCTGCGCCGCGTCCACGTGCGGGCCGTGACAGGCCACGGTGATCCCTTGGCCGATCGCGGCCGGGATGTTGGGCATGGCGCGCACGATGGCGCTGCCCGGCGGCAGGGCCGCCGCCAGGCCGGCCAGGGTGCGGCCGGCCATGATCGACAGCACTAGCGCCGATCCGGCCAGGTGCGCGATCCGCGGCAGCACGGTCTCGGCGACCTGCGGCTTGATCGCCAGCACGATCACCGCGGGCCGGAATCCCGCCGGCAGTGCCGCCGCGTCGATGAGGTGGCGGTGCGGTGCGGGGACCTCGATCGCGGCCGGATCGACGACGCAGGAGGGTTCCAGGCCCTGTTCCTGCCAGCCGTGCAGCAGGGCGGTGCCCATGCGGCCGCCGCCGAGCAGCAGGACCGGCGGGATCGCCGACGCCGGCATCAGGCTTCGCCCGCACACTCCAGCATGGCCGCCTCGAGCGCTTCGGTCGGAGTCTTGCCGCCCCACAGCACGAACTGGAAGGCCGGGTAGAAGCGCTCGCATTCGGTGATGGCGATGTCGACCATGTCCTCGAGGCTTTCCGCCGACGCGCCCGGCGCGCCGCGCAGCAGCACGGAGTGGCGGAACAGCGGCATGCCGTCATCCGGGTCCATGCCGAAATGGCCGATCCAGAGCCGTTCGTTGGCCAGCGCCAGCAGCTCGAACAGGGCCCGCCGCTGCTGCGCCGGCACCTTGAGGTCGAAGGCGCAGGTGAAATGCATCGCGCTGATCTCCCGCGACCAGGAGAAGTACAGGCCGTAGTCGCACCATTTGCCCGGGGCCTCGGCAGCCATCTCGGTGTCGGTGCGCCGGTCGAAGGCCCACTCGTAGCCGCCGACGATCTGCTCCATCAGGTCGAGCGGGTTCGCGGCGTGGTTCGGGGTCTCGGTCGTCAGGGCAGGCATGCGGGGCTCCCCGTATTGGAGGGCGGCCCGGCCGGTGCCGGGCCCCTACGTCTGCATCTCGGGCGGGGCTCCGCTTACTCCGGCGACGGTTCCGGCGCTCGCGGGGCGCGCCCGCCCAGGGGTTGTCCCCTGGACACGCAGCCTATGGATGCAGCGCGCCCGCTGCAAGCCGCATCAAGGTGCCGGGGGAGGCGCCTCCTCCGCACCCTGGGGCGGACCGCCGGGGGCACCGTGCGCGCCGTGCGGATCATGCGCGCCCGCTACCCGGTCGGCTGCGGAAGCGGGCGGTTCGAGGGCGACGATTCGCGCTTCCAGCGCGGCGAGCCGGATCTCGGCCTGCTCCAGCCCCGCGCGCGCCGCGGCGGCGAGCTCGGCCACGACCTCGAACTCCTCGCGCCGGACCAGGGCGAGCCGCGCCATCGCCTCGTCCACCCGCGCCCGCACCAGCGCTCCCAGCTCCTCGCCGACGCCGGCCAGCGCGGAGAAGGCGCCGCCGGCGACGCCCGCGATATCGTCGAAGAACTTGGTTCTTTCGGCCATGACGAACGCTCCTGGTTGATCATCGTGCATATCGTATTGCCCGCGTCGGCTGCCAAGGCCAGGGCTCCGCCCTGGACCCGCTCGAGGCGCAGCCTTGAGAATCCATTTGTTTTATCAAGCGGTTTCCAGAGGCGAGCCTTGTGGTATAGGCCTGCGCCATGATCCTGCTCACCGGCGGCGCCGGCTTCATCGGGTCCTGCCTGCATGCCGCCCTGCACGCGCGCGGGCAGCGGACCGTCATCGTCGACTGGCTCGGCTCGGGCGAGAAATGGCGCAACCTCGCCGCCCACCCGCCCGAGCGGATCGTGCCGCCCGACCGGATGGGCGAGTTCCTCGACGACGCCGAGGGGATCGAGGCGGTGGTGCATCTCGGCGCGATCAGCGAGACCGTGGCGCGCGACGGCGACCAGACCTGGCAGACCAACGTGGAGCTGTCGCGTCGACTCTGGCAATGGTGCGCGGCGCACGGCGCGCGCTTCCTATACGCCTCCTCGGCCGCGACGTACGGCGCCGGGGCGGACGGGTTCGGCGACGAGCCGCACCGGCTCGCGGCGCTGCGTCCGCTGAACCTGTACGGCTTCACCAAGCACGCCTTCGACCTGTGGGTGATGTCGCAGCTCGAGCGCGGCGCGGTGCGGCCTGAGCAATGGGCCGGCCTGAAGTTCTTCAACGTCTACGGGCCGAACGAGCTGCACAAGGGCAGCATGATCTCGGTGGTCAAGGTCAAGTACGACGAGGTGGCGGCGGGGGGTCCGGCGCGGCTGTTCCGCTCCGACCGGCCCGGCCTCGCCGACGGCGCGCAGGCGCGCGACTTCATCTGGGTGGGCGACGTCGTCGACGTGCTGCTCTGGCTGCTCGACCGGCCCCAGGTCAGCGGCCTGTTCAACTGCGGCACCGGCGCTGCCCGCACCTACCTGGATCTCGCCCATGCGGTGTGCGACGCCGCCGGGGCGCCGCGCTCGGTCGAGTTCGTCGACATGCCGCCCTCGCTGCAGGGCCAGTACCAGTCCTTTACCCAGGCCGACATGGGCCGGCTGCGCGCCGCCGGCTACGACCGCCAGTTCACCGCGCTGGAAGCCGGCGTGCAGCGCTACGTGCAGGAGCATCTCCTGCCCGGACGGCCGCATCTCTGAGCCGGGCCGATGCTTCCCGTCCTGGTGTTCCCGCAGTTCGACCCGGTGCTGCTGCATCTCGGTCCGATCTCGATCCGCTGGTATGCGCTCGCCTACATCGTGGGTCTGGTCGCCGGCTGGCGGCTGATGCGGCTTGTGGTGCAGTGGACGCCGCCGGTCGCGACCCCGCTCGAGGTCGACGACTTCCTGACCTGGGCCACGCTCGGCGTCGTGCTCGGCGGCCGCATCGGCTACGTGCTGTTCTACCAGCCGGGCCTGTATCTCGCGCATCCCGCCCACATCCTCGAGGTCTGGCACGGCGGCATGAGCTTCCATGGCGGCGCGCTCGGCGTCATCCTGGCGATCATCCTGTTCTCGCTGCGTCGCGGCCTGCCGATGCTGGCGTTCGCCGACCGGGTCTGCGTCGTGGTGCCGATCGGTCTCGGCCTCGGACGCGTCGCCAACTTCATCAACGGCGAGCTCTGGGGCCGCGCGGCGCCGTCCTGGCTGCCGTGGGCGATGATCTTCCCGCGCGTCGACGCCGTGCCGCGCCACCCTTCGGAGCTGTACCAGGCCCTGCTCGAGGGCGCGCTGCTGTTCTGCGTGATGATCCTGGCCGCGCGCCAGGCTCGGCTGCGGGCGCGAGCCGGCTTCCTGTCCGGGCTGTTCCTGGCCGGCTACGCGGTGGCGCGGATGCTCGGCGAGCTGTTCCGCCAGCCCGACGCCTTCATCGGCTTCCTGCCGCTGGGCGTGACCATGGGCCAGGTGCTGTCGCTGCCGATGCTGCTGGCCGGCGGCTGGCTGATGCTGCGCGCGCGGGCGGCATGAGCGCAGAACGGCTCGACGCCTTCATGGCGCGCGCCAACGCCGCGTACTACGCCGCACGTGACCCGTTCGCCGACTTCACCACCGCGCCGGAGATCTCCCAGGTGTTCGGCGAACTGCTCGGCGCCTGGGCGACGGTGGTGTGGCGATCGATGGGCAGTCCCGGCACGGTCGTGCTGGCCGAAGCCGGGCCGGGCCGCGGCACGCTGATGGCCGACGCAGTGCGGCTGATCCGTCGGGTGGCGCCGGACTTCGTGGCCGCCCTGGAGGTCCACCTGATCGAGACCTCGCCGCGCCTGCGCACCGTCCAGCAGGCAGCGCTGCCCGGGCTCGCGCCGGTCTGGCACGACCGCGTCGAGGACCTGCCGGACCGCCCGTTGATCCTGCTCGCCAACGAGTTCCTCGATGCGCTGCCGATCCGCCAGTTCCGCCGCGGCGCGACGGGCTGGGAGGAGCGCCACGTGGCGGCGCGGCAGGGGCTGTGGCATCCCGCCGCCCCGCCCGAGCGCATCGCCGGGCACGCGGTGCCGATGGGCGACGTGGTCGAGCTGTGCGAGCCGGCGCTGGCGATCGTGGCCGGCCTGCGCGAACGGCTGCGCCGGCAGCCGGGGGCGGTCCTGCTGCTCGATTACGGTCCCGGCGAGGCCGGCCACGGCGATTCGCTGCAGGCGCTGCGCGATGCCGCACCCTGCGATCCGTTCGGCGCCGCCGGCACCGCCGACCTCACCGCGCACGTCGATTTTCCGGGCCTGGCCGAGGCGGCGCACGGCGTGCGGGTGCACGGCCCGGTCGTGCAGGGACGGTTCCTGGCGCAGCTCGGCCTGTTCGAGCGGACCCGGCGGCTGGCCCACGGGCGGCCCGCTCCCGAGGTCCGCGACCTGGTGCTGGCGGCGCGCCGTCTCGCCGATCCCGCGCGCATGGGAACGCTGTTCAAGGCGATGGCGCTGTGCCACCCGGACCTGGGCGTGCCGCCGGGCTTTGCCGAGGAGACCGACCCGTGAGTGAAGCGGCTGCCCCGCCTCGGCTCGCCGGCCCGCTGCTGCACGCCGTCCCGCACGGCTTCTTCACCCGCGCCGGCGGCGTCTCGCGCGGGCCGTTCGAGAGCCTGAACTGCAGCGTCACCTCCGGCGACGACCCCGACGCGCTGCGCGAGAACCGCACCCGGGTGGCGCGCGCCGTCGGTGTCGCACCGGCCAGCCTGCTCGGCATCACCCAGGTGCACGGCACCGGCTGCGTCGTCGTCGACCGCGCCTGGGCGCCGGGCCAGGGCCCGCGCGCCGACGCGATGGCGACGAGGATGGCGGGACTGGCGCTGGGCATCATCACCGCCGACTGCGCGCCGGTGCTGCTGGCCGATCCCGCCCGGCGCATCGTCGCCGCGATCCATGCCGGCTGGCGCGGTGCCGTGGCGGGTGTCCTGGAAGCCACCGTGGACACCATGCTCGCACTCGGCGCCGAGCGCGCGGCGTTGCGCGCGACCATCGGCCCCTGCATCGCCGCCGCCTCCTACGAGGTCGGCGAGGATCTGCGCCAGGCGGTGCTCGGCGTCGGCCTGCCGCCGGCAGCACGCTTCTTCTCGCCCGGCCGGCGCCCCGGCCACCACCAGTTCGACCTGCCCGGCTACTGCGCCGCCCGGCTGCGCGGCTGCGGCGTCGGCGCGGTGGAGGCGCTCGGCTGCGACACCCTGTCCGACCCGGATCGGTTCTTCAGCCATCGCCGGCGCGTGCTCGCCGGCGGCGGTCCGATCGGCCACCAGATCTCGGTGATCGCATGCCCCGCCGGCTGATCCTGCCGATCCTGCTGCTGTTCCTGCCGGCCGGCTGCGGCACCCTGCCGCACCCGTTCGAGGGCAATCCGGGCGGCATCGCCATGCGCCTCGCGGTGCCGCCGCCGACGCGCCTGTCGGTGCCGCCGCCGAGCCGGGCGCTGCTGGGCGCGCCGGCCGCGTCGGCCCTCGCGCAGGACCTGTCGCAGGCGCTGCTCGCCCAGGAGGTGCCGGCGGTGGCGCATCCCGCGAGGCCGGGCGACTGGCAGTTGCGCGTCGACGCCACGCTGCGGCGGGGCATGGTGCTGCCGAGCTACAGCGTGCTGAGCCCGTCCGGCGCGGTGCGCGGCACCGTGGCCGGCCTGCCGGTGCCGCCGCAGGCCTGGGTCGCGGGCGATGCCGCAGCCCTGCGCCGGGCGGCGGACGATGCCGGCCCGAAGCTCGCCGACCTGCTCACCGGCATCCAGGCGGCGCAGATGCAGTCCGATCCGCACAGCCTGATGAACCGGCCGGCGCGGGTATATTTCTCCGGCGTCACCGGCGCGCCCGGCGACGGCGACATCTCGCTCGCCCGGCAGATGGCGGTGTCGCTGCCGGACGGCGGCAACGTCATCCAGAACACCGCACGCGACGCCGACTTCCTCCTGCGCGGACAGGTCCGGCTGACCCGGCTGGACCGCAACACCGACCATGTCGAGATCGTCTGGACGGTGCAGAGCGCCTCCGGCACGGAAGCCGGCAAGGTGGCCCAGCTCAACGACATCCCGGCGCACACGCTGGACGCGTACTGGGGCGACGTCGCCGTCGTCGTCGCCCGCGAGGCCGCCGGCGGCATCCGCCAGGTGATCACCAACAATTCCGGCCGCGCGCACAAGCCCGCCCGCGCGGCCTGACGGCGCAAGGCCAGGGCTCTGCCCCGGACCCGCCAGAGGCCCCGGCCTCTGGAAACCATCGTCGTGGAACAATCGGATTCTCAAGGCTCAGCCTTGAGCGGGTCCAGGGCGGAGCCCTGGCCTTCCATGGGTCGCGGTCGAGGTCATGAAGGCGCAGCGTGACAGGGTGAGGGCGCGTTGCTAGGAAACGGCGGGGTCGGGACGTTCCGGCCCGGGAACCGCCGATGAAGATCGTCGCCTGCAACAGCAACCGGCCGCTCGCCGAGGCGGTCGCCGCAGCGCTCAACCTGCCGCTCTGCCGCGCGGTGGTGCGCCGCTTCGCCGACATGGAGATCTTCGTCGAGATCCAGGAGAACGTCCGCGGCGAGGACGTGTTCGTGGTGCAGAGCACCTGCTACCCGACCAACGACAACCTGATGGAGCTGCTGATCATGCTCGATGCGCTGCGCCGCGGGTCGGCCAGGCGCATCACCGCGGTGATCCCGTATTTCGGCTATGCCCGCCAGGACCGCAAATCCGGCCCGCGCACGCCGATCAGCGCCAAGCTGGTTGCCAACCTGATCGTCGAGGCCGGCGCCAACCGGGTGCTGACGCTGGACCTGCATGCCGGCCAGATCCAGGGTTTCTTCGACATCCCGGTCGACAACCTGTTCGCCGCGCCGTTGTTCACCCGCGACATCAACGAGCGTCATCCCGCACGCGACCTGATGATCGTCTCGCCCGATGTCGGCGGCGTGGTGCGCGCGCGCCAGCTCGCCAAGCGGCTGAACACCGACCTCGCCATCATCGACAAGCGGCGCGAGCGCGCCGGCGTCTCCGAGGTGATGAACGTCATCGGCGACGTCTCCGGACGGCACTGCATCCTGGTCGACGACATCATCGATAGCGGCGGCTCGCTGTGCAACGCCGCCACCGCGCTGATGGGGCAGCGCGCGAACTCGGTCAGCGCCTACGTCACCCACGGCGTGCTGACCGGCGGCGCGGTGGCGCGCGTGTCCGCCTCGCCGATCGAGATGATGACCATCACCGACAGCATCCTGGCGACCGAGAGCGTGCAGCGCAGCGACACGATCCGCCAGATCAGCATCGCCCGGCTGCTCGCCGACGCGATGCGGGCGATCTCCGACGAGAGCTCCGTCAGCTCGCTGTTCGATTGATGGCGCACCCGCCCGCACCCGAGCTCGCGCCGCGCCCGTTCTGGTACCTGCGCCACGGCGAGACCGACTGGAACGCGCGCGGCCTGTCGCAGGGCCGCTCCGACATCGCCCTGAACGCGACCGGGATCGCCCAGGCCGGCCGTGCCGCCCGGATCATGGCCGAGCACTGGCACGACTTCGCGCCGATCACCCGAATCGTGTCCTCGCCGCTGGTCCGCGCCTACCGCACCGCCGAGCTGGTGGTCGAGGCGCTGGCCGGGCAGGGGGTGGCGCTGCCGCTCGGCACCGATCCGGACCTGCAGGAGGTCTGCTTCGGGGTCCAGGAAGGCCAGCCGATGGGCACCTGGTATGATAGCTGGATTGCCGGCGACTACACGCCGGAGGGTGCGGAGCCGTTCGCCACGCTGGTGGCGCGCGCGGTCGCCGCGGTGGACCGCGCTACCGCGGGCGAGGGGGTGGCGCGGCTCGTGTGCCACGGGGCGATGTTCCGCGCGCTGCGCCATGCGATGGGGCTGGCCGCCAACGTGCGCCTGCCCAACGCGGCGCCGCTCTGGCTCACTCCCGGCACGCCGTGGACGCTGGTCGAGGTCGGCAAGGCTGCGTGAAGGCCGACTTCGATGGATGGAAGGCCAGGGCGCTGCCCTGGACCCGCTGGGGCGAGCCGCCCCAGACCCGCAAT
>CAXUCM010000128.1:0-9253 GCA_964249315.1 uncultured Acetobacteraceae bacterium
AATGGATTCTCAAGGCGAGCCTTGAGCGGGTCCAGGGCAGAGCCCTGGCCTTGATGGGTCATAGCCGACGGCGACTCAGGCGGCGGTCGCGAACGAGCCTGCCTTCGACCCAGACCTTGGCGATATCGGCGCGGGTCGCGTGACACATCAGCTTCTGCAGCATGTTTTCTTCCGTCTCGCCCGGATCGAAGACGAGATTCGATCCTTCGCTATCCGTCTCGATCAGGATCGCATCGAATCGGTAGCCCGCACGGAACTGTCCGACCGGCAGATCCAGCGCTTGGCCGCCGCCGGCGGTGGCGAGCCAGAACGCGGCGCGAAAGTCGATCCGGCCCGGGGAGGCGCGTCCGCGCAGCGCGGCAGTCCGGTCCGGATCGGTGCCGCTTTCCAGCAGGCGCGAGGCGATCATCGCCTGCCTTGCATTGTCGAGCAGTTGCGGGCTGTAGCCGCCGGAGAGATCCGTGCCGAGCCCGACATGCACGCCGCGATCGAGGAACTTGCGCAGCGGGAACACGGAACCCGCGAAAAAGGCGTTGGAGATCGGGCAGTGCGCGATCGCCGCACCTCGCTGCATGATGCGATCGACATCGTCATCCTCGATGAAGTTGCCGTGCGCCAGGATGCTGCCGCGACGAAGCAGACCGAATCCGTCGAGGCTCGCCGCATCGCTGCGACCTGTGCGCGCGCGCACGAGGCCGCTCTCCCAGTCGCTTTCCGCGCAATGCGTCTGCACCGCGCAACCACATTCCTGCGCGAGCGCGCCGAGCCCCGCGAGCAGCGCGTCGGTGCAGGCGGGGATGAAGCGCGGCGTGATCAACGGACGTACCAGCGCGCGATCGTTGCCGTCCAGTGCGCGCACGTCGCGGATGAAGCGGCGTGTGGCATCGATGCCCTCCCGCGCGGAGGCGTCGCGGTAGAAGCCGGGGCACTGCTCGGGATGGTCCATCGCCACGCGGCCGACGAAGGCGCGCTGGCCGCGACGCAGGCAGATCCGCGCCAGCGCCAGGCTGGCCGGCTCGTGGATGGTGGCGAAATAGGCGACCGTGGTGCTGCCGTTGGCGAGCAGGCAATCGACCAGCCGCTCGTAGACACCCTCGGCGTAGACCAGGTCGGCGTAGCGGCTTTCCAGCGGGAAGGTGCAGTCTCGCAGCCAGTCCTGCAGCGGCAGGTGCAGCGCGCGTCCGGCCTGCGGCCATTGCGGCGCATGCACGTGCAGATCGACCAGGCCGGGCAGCAGGATCTGTCCGCGCGTCAACGGCAGCAGCGTGCCCTCGCGGGCGGCCTCGTGCACTGCGGTCGCGTGCGACGCCGAGCCGGCCGGATGCAGCGCCACGATCGTGCCCGACGCATCCACCACCAGCGCCGCATCCGCGTGCAGCTCGGGCCGGTCGGGCGCGAGCGCGTGCATGATCCGGCCGCGCACGGTGATCGGCGCCGTCGCACTCGGCATGGGACGTGCTCCTGCTGGCCGGATCCGCGACGCCGGCGCGCGGCGGCATAAGGGCAGCAGAAGCGATGACCGGCGACGATGCAACCCTCACCCACGGCCCCGACGCGAGACTGCCGCCTGGCCGCGCCGCCGTGCTCGGCCTGCAGCACGCGCTGGCGATGGATGTCTACGTCGTGCCGTTCCTGGTCGGCAGCCTGCTCGGCCTGTCCGCGAGCCAGACCGCGACGCTGATCGCCGCCGGCTTCCTGGCGGCAGGATTCGCCACCCTGATCCAGTCGCAGCTCTGCCTGCGGCTGCCGCTGGTGCAGGGGCCGTCCTACGTGCCGATCGGTGCGACCTGCGCGATCGCGCTCGCCTCCGGCGGCGGCATGACCGGGCTCGGCACCGTGTTCGGCGCGCTGCTGCCCGCCTCGCTGCTGGTCGCGCTGCTCGGCTGGCCGCTGCGCTGTTTCCACCGCGTCGTCGAGCGGCTGGTGCCGCCGCTGGTCGGCGGCGCGATCATCGTCGTCGTCGGCATCACGCTGATGCCGCTGGCGCTCCGCGCCGACGTGCTGTCCGGCCCGACCGACCGGCTCGGCGGCAACATCCTGATCGCCGCGGCGGCGGGCGCGCTGTCCGTAGCCGCCTCGCTGCTCGGCATCCGCCTGGGTCGCACCGGGACCTGGCTGCGGGTCGGCTCGGTGCTGATCGCGCTCGCCGGCGGCACCCTGCTGGCGGCGATGCTGGGGCGCTTCGATGTCGGCGCCGTCGCCGGTGCCGCCTGGCTGTCGCGGCCGCGCCTGGTCGGGCTCGACCTGCCGCTCTCGTTCCATCCGGGTGCGATGCTGACGATGCTGCTGGTCGGCGCCATCGTGCTGGCCGAGACCACCGGCACCTGGTTCGCGGTCGCCGCTGTGACGGGACAGACGATCGGCCGCCGGCAGTTCGATCGCGGGGCGCTCGGCGAGGGGCTCGGCTGCGCCGTCGCCGCCCTGCTCGGCAGCCTGCCGGTCACCGGCTACGCCTCCAACGCCGGGATCATCAGCCTCACCGGGGTGGCGAGCCGAAGCGCCTTCGCCGCTGCCGGCCTGGTGCTGGTCGGCTTCGGCCTGTGCGGCAAGCTGGCAGCCCTGATCGCCTCGGTGCCGGCCCCGGTGATCGGCGGCGTGTTCGGCGTGCTCTGCGTCGTGATCGTCATGAGCGGGCTGCGCGTGCTGGCGGCCCTGCGCCTGGACGAGCACGACCGGATGGTCGCCGGCCTGCCGATCCTGCTCGGCCTGTTCGCCGTCCTGCTGCCGCCCGGCTTCACGGCGGGCCTGCCGGCGCCGGCGCGCACCCTGCTCGGCTCGCCGACGGCGCTCGGGGCGTTCGCGGCGATCCTGCTCAATCTGGCGAGGACACGCTGAGGGCGGCATGACGGGGCTGCCTATCGAGCGGGCAACGTGCCGGTTACGCAGCAGAAGGTGCGCGCGTGTTGGGCAGATCTCGTTGCGGCGACCAAATTGTCCGGATCATGGGGAATGATTGTCTGCATGCGTTTGAGGAAATCTGCGGACAATTCCGCTCAGGCGTCAGCATCCAACCCACACCATCGATTGGCACATGGCTTGCAGTCCCTCCAGGAGTTCCAGAAACAGGAGGGCGACCGCAATGCCGACCGTCGACGCCAAGCATCATCAACCCGGCGACTACCTCGTCGATTACGAGGAGAAGGTCTTCGAGGACGTCAAGGCGCACCCGGGCGAGAAGGCGCTCGTCACCTTCCATACCGTCGCCTTCGAAGGCTCGATCGGCCTGGTCAACCTGCTCCAGGCGACGCGCCTGCAGCGCAAGGGCTACGAGACCTCGGTCCTGCTCTACGGCCCCGGCGTCACGCTGGCGGTGCTGCGCGGCTTCCCACGCCTCGGCGACGAGGCCTTCCCCGGACACCAGAACTTCAACAACCAGCTCAAGAAGTTCATGGATGAGGGCGGCAAGGTGTACGCCTGCCGGTTCTCGCTGCAGGCGCTGTATGGCCATGGCGAGCCGTCGCTGATGGAAGGCATACGGCCGATCAGCCCGCTCGACGTGCTCGACATCCAGCTGCTGCACAAGCGCGACAACGCCGTGATCATCGATACCTGGACGGTGTGAACCGGATGGCGAGCCGCATCGTCAAGGCCGCCGCGATCCAGCTGGTGCCGGTGCTCGAGAATGGCACCGGCACCGAGGAGAAGGTGCTCGCCGCGATCGCCGAGGCCGCCCGTGCCGGGGTGGAGATCGCGGTGTTCCCCGAGACCTTCGTGCCGTACTACCCTTACTTCTCCTTCGTCCACGCGCCGGCGCTGATCGGCGCCGAACATATGCGCCTGTACGAGAACGCGCCGAGCGTGCCGGGTGCGTTCACCGAGGCGGTCTCGGCGGCGGCGCGCGCCGGCGGCATCGTCGTCGTGCTCGGCATCAACGAGCGCGATCACGGCTCGCTCTACAACACCCAGCTCGTCTTCGACGCGGACGGCACGCTCCTGCTCAAGCGTCGCAAGATCACGCCGACCTTCCACGAACGCATGATCTGGGGCCAGGGCGACGGCGCCGGGCTGCGCGCGGTCGACAGTGCCGTCGGCCGCATCGGCGCACTCGCCTGCTGGGAGCACTACAACCCGCTCGCCCGCTACGCGCTGATGGCGCAGCATGAGGAAATCCATTGCGCCCAGTTTCCTGGCTCGATGGTCGGCCGGATCTTCGCCGACCAGATGGAGGTCACCATCCGCCATCACGCGCTCGAAGCCGGATGCTTCGTGATCAACGCCACCGGCTGGCTCACCGACGCGCAGCTGCACACGATCACCCCGGACGCCTCGATGCAAAAGGCGCTGCGCGGTGGCACCGGCTCGGCGATCGTCTCGCCGGAAGGCGCCCATCTCGCGCCGATGCTGCAAGAGGGCGAAGGCATGGTCGTCGCCGACCTCGACCTGTCCCTGATCGTCAAGCGCAAGCGCATGATGGACAGCGCCGGCCATTATGCCAGACCGGAACTGCTCTCCCTGCTGCATGACCGTCGGCAAGCGCGCACGACCCACGAGATCGCCGATCGAAGGAAGGATCAGGATGCTTCAGTCCGTCTCTCCCCGGACCATGACGAGCCGCTTCCTGCTGACCGAGTTGCAGTCGCTCGGGATGCGGCTGACTGACGAGACCGGCGCAAGTTCACGTCGCGGCGGTGCCGGTCCTTCCGATCACAAGGCGATCCGCGTCGGCGGTCAGACCGTCATGGTGCCGATCCACACCCAGGCGGCGCATCGCTCGCCGTTCACCGCCGCCGCGCCGGATGCAGGCGGCGCCAGCCTGCTGCTGCGCGACGGCGTCGCCGTCGGACGCATCGCCTTTCCGCCGCAGCCGCGCTTCTACGCGCTGCAGACGATGGACGGCGTGCCGTACTGGAAGATCGCCATGCTGCACGGCACCGACGTGCTGGCGACCACCGTGCTGCAGACCTGCATCCGCTATGCCGACCGCAACACCGCCTGCCAGTTCTGCGCCATCGGCCAGTCGCTCGAGGCCGGCCGCACCGTCGCGCGCAAGACGCCGGCGCAGCTCGCCGAGGTCGCCCGCGCCGCGGTCCTGCTCGACGGCGTCAGGCACATGGTGCTGACCACCGGCACGCCGAACCTGGTCGATCGCGGTGCCGCGGTGCTGTGCGAGAGCACGCGCGCGATCAAGCAGGCGATCGACCTGCCGGTGCAGGCGCAATGCGAGCCGCCGCGCGACGCGGCCTGGTTCGAGCGGCTGCGCGAGGCCGGCGTCGACAGCCTGGGCATGCACCTGGAAGCCGCCACCCAGGCGGTGCGGGCGCGCATCATGCCGGGCAAGGCGACGGTAAGCGTCGAGCGCTACCTGCAGGCGTTCCGCGACGCGGTGCCGGTGTTCGGGCGCGGCCAGGTCAGCACCTACCTGCTCGCCGGCCTCGGCGACAGCGTGGGCGAGATGCTCTCGCTGTGCGAGACGCTGATCGGCATCGGCGTGCATCCGTTCGTGGTGCCGTTCGTGCCGATCACCGGCACCCCGCTCGAGGGCCACGCGTCGCCGTCGGCGGAGTTCATGCGCGCGGTGCTGGGCCCGCTCGGCCGCATGCTGCGCGAGGGCGGCCTGCAGTCGCGATCGGTCAAGGCCGGCTGCAGCCGTTGCGGCGCCTGCTCGTCGCTCGCCGCCTACGAGCACGCCGCCCACGAGCACGCCGACGCGGCCGTCTGCTGAGATGATGCTCTACGACGACGGCATCCTGCCCTTCCTGCCCGGCCAGTTCCGGGTCAAGCTGGCGCGCGACGCCTGGGAGCTGCGCGGGCACTACCGGCTGCGCCGCGACATCTTCTGCGCCGAGCAGCGCATCTTCGCGCGCGACGATCGCGACGACATCGATGCGGCCGCCGAACCGCTGGTGGCGCTGAGCTGCGTCGCCGGCGACCCCGACCGCGTGGTCGGCGTGGTGCGCATCCACGAGGCCGCACCCGGGCTGTGGTGGGGCTCGCGTCTCGGCGTGCAGTCGGAGTTCCGGCGCATCGGCAGCATCGGCGCGCAGCTGGTGCGGCTCGCCGTCTGCACCGCGACCGCGCGCGGCTGCGACCGCTTCCTCGCCCACGTGCAGGCGCAGAACGTGCCGTTCTTCGCGCGCCTGGGCTGGCACTCGGAGGCGGAGGTCCCGCTGCACGGCCTGCCGCATCATCGCATGCATGCCGACCTGCGCCATTACCCGCCGCTCGGCCAGGACACGCTCGGCTTCGTGCGCCCGTTTCGCGACGGCCGCCTGGCGGCATGAGCGAGCTCGCCCGCCTCGCCCGCGCCCTGCGCGAGACGATCGGCCTGCAGCACAAGCAGGACATCGCGCCGGTGATCGCGCGGCTCGGCCTGCAGGCGGGCGCGGTCCGCGTCGGCGACGATTGCGCCGCGATCCCGGACGGCGACGGCTGGCTGCTGCTCGCCATTGAGGGCTTCCTGCCGGCCTTCGTCGCGCGCGAGCCGCACTTCGCCGGCTATTGCGGCATCATGGTCAATCTCAGCGACATCGCCGCGATGGGCGGCCGGCCGCTCGCCGTGGTCGACGCGATCTGGAGCCGCGACGCGCCGCACGCCGAGCCGATCCTGGACGGGCTGCGCCGGGCGAGTGCCGCCTACGGCGTGCCGATCGTCGGCGGCCACACCAATCATCGCGACTGCAGCGAGCAGCTCTCGGTCGCCGTGCTCGGCCGCGCACGGGCGCTGCTGACCTCGTTCGACGCGCGGCCCGGCGAGGTGCTGCTCGCCGCGATCGACCTGCGCGGCCGCTACCACGAGCCGTTCGCCTGGTGGGATGCGAGCTCGGACTGCCCGGAGCCGCAGCGGCTGCGCGACGACCTCGAGCTGCTGGCGCAGATCGCCGAGGGCGGCCTGTCGCGCGCGGCCAAGGATATCAGCATGGGCGGGCTGATCGGCACCGCGATCATGCTGGCGGAAGCCTCCGGCATCGGCCTGTCGATCACGCCCTCTCGGATCCCCCGCCCGGACGGGGCCGACCTCGCCCGCTGGATGACCGCGTTCCCCTCCTTCGGCTTCCTGCTGACCTGCTCGGCGGCCGACGCGGAGACGGTGATCGGACGCTTCACCGCGCGCGGCATCGCCTGTGCCGCGATCGGAGCCTGCGAGGCCGGCAGCCGCGTCGACCTGCTCGAAGCGGGCGTGCGACAGACCGTGCGCGATCTCGCCGTCGATGCCCTGATCGGCTGCGCGAGGCCGCCCGCTTGACGCCGCCTCGCATCGCGATCTTCGCGCATTCGACCAACCCGCGCGGCGGCGTGGTGCATGCGATGCAGCTCGCCGAGGCGCTGCACGGGCTCGGCGTCGCGGCGACGCTGCTCGCACCGGCGGCGGCGGGCCAGCGCTTCTTCCGTGCGCCGCAGTGCCCGTCGATCCTGATCCCCGCCTCGCCGGCGCCGACCGACGTCGAGCGCCTGGTCGAGATCCGGCGTGACGAGATCGCGACCTTCCTGCGCGGGCGCGCCGCACCGCGCTTCGACGTCCTGCACGCCCAGGACTCGATCAGCGCGCTCGCCCTGTCCGATCTCGCCCGCGAAGGTCGCATCGCGGGCTTCCTGCGCACGGTGCACCATCTCGACGATTTCGACAGTCCCCGCCTCGGCCGATGGCAGGACGAGGCCGTGCGCGCCGCCACCCACCTGTTCTGCGTCAGCCGGCATTGGCAGTCGGAGCTGCGCCGACGCTTCGGCCGCACTGCCACGATGGTCGGCAACGGCGTCGATGGCGCGCGCTTCACGGCCGCGCCGCAGCCGCGCGACGCGATCCTGCGAGGCGGCTGGCTGCCGCATGGCGGTCGCATGATCCTGGCACTGGGCGGCATCGAGGCACGCAAGAACAGCATCGGCACGCTGCGCGCCTTTCTCGAGCTGATCCGCCACGGCGAGCATGCCGACCTGCACCTGCTGTTCGCCGGTGGCGCCAGCCTGCTCGACCATACCGGTGCGCGCGACGGCTTCGCCCGCATCCTGCACGCCTCGCCGCACGCGCATCGCGTCCGTCTCGCCGGCGTGATCGACGATGCCGAGATGCCGTCGCTGTATCGCAACGCCTCGATGCTGTGCATGCCGTCGCTGCGCGAGGGCTTCGGCCTGTGCGCGCTGGAGGCGATGGCCAGCGGCATCCCGGTGATCGCACCGCGCGGCGCGCCGTTCGACGACTATCTCGATGCGGAGGATGCGATCCGCGTCGATCCCGCCTCGGACGCGTCGATCACCGCGGCGATGCGCGCGGCGCTGCAGCCGCAGGCAATTCGCCGCGCGGCGGCTCGCGGGCCGGTCCGTGCGCGACGCTTCGACTGGCGCGAGGTCGCGCGCGCGCATCTCGCCGACTATGCCCGTCTGCCGGAGGCCGTCCTGCATGCCTGAGATCCGCTTCCAGGTCCGCTGGCCGGACGGCTCGGAGAGCCTGTGCTATTCGCCCTCGCTGGTGGTCGAGGAGCATCTCGCCGCCGGCACGCCGTACGCGCTCGCCGACTTCCTCGCGCGCGTCGATACCGCGCTCAACATCGCCAGCGAACGCGTGCGCGCGAAATACGGCATGCCGTGCGCGCGCGCGATGGGCCAGCTCGCCCAGATCAACCAGCGCGCCGCCGGCTTCACCGGCGACGCCGACGCCAGGATCACCGTCATGGGGTTTCACCGATGAGTGCAAACGCGCACGACGTCGTCATCGTCGGCGCCGGCCAGGCCGGACTTTCGGCGAGCTGGCAACTGACCCGGCGCGGCATCGACCACGTCGTGCTCGAACGGCACGACGTGGCGCACGCCTGGCGCCGCGAGCGCTGGGACACGTTCTGCCTGGTCACGCCGAACTGGCAGTGCACGCTGCCCGGCCACAGCTACGCCGGACCCGACCCGGGCGGCTTCATGCTACGCGACGAGATCGTGCGCTACGTCGAGGACTACGCCGCCTCGTTCGCGGCCCCGGTGCGAAGCGGCGTCCACGTCACCGCGCTGCGTCGATCCGAGGCGGAGGGCTGGCGGCTCCGCACCGAGGCGGGGGAGATCGCGGCGCGCCAGGTGGTGGTCGCGACCGGCGGCTATCACGACGCCATCGTCCCGCCCTGCGCCGGCGCAATCGATCGCGCGATCCTACAGCTGCACTCGTCGGATTATCGAAATCCGCAATCGCTGCCGGAGGGCGCGGTGCTGGTGGTCGGCACCGGACAGTCCGCGTCGGACGTGTTCGCGTCGCTGAGCGGGCGCGGCCATGCCGGGCCGATCCTGGCGCTGTCGCGGCACGGGCTGCTACCGCGCCCGCGCACCACCCGCCCGGTGA
>CAXUCM010000129.1:0-9214 GCA_964249315.1 uncultured Acetobacteraceae bacterium
CCAGCAGCTCGGTGCGCCCGGCGCCCATCAGCCCGTAGATGCAGACGATCTCGCCCGCGTGCACGTCGAGCGACAGATGGTCGACGATCAGGCCAGATCCCAGCCGGTCGGCGACGCAGACATCGTCGATGCGCAGGGCGACGTCGCCGAACGCGTAGCCGGCGGGCGGCGAGCCCAGGTCGAAATTGTCGCCGACCATGTTGCGGACGATCCATTCGAGATCGATGTCATGCGCCTCGGCGGTCGCGGTGATCGCGCCGTCGCGCAGCACCACCGCGTAGTCGGTGATCTGCAGCGCCTCCTCGAGATGATGCGAGATGTAGACGATCGAGACGCCGCGGCCGGTCAGGTCGCGGATCACCTTGAACAGCACCTCCACCTCGGCGGCGCTCAGCGCCGAGGTCGGCTCGTCCATGATCAGGATGCGCGCGTCCACCGAGAGCGCGCGCGCGATCTCGACGACCTGCTGCTGCCCGAGGCGGAGATCCTCGACCAGGGTGAGCGGATCGATCGCCTCTTCCAGCTCGGCCATCAGCGCGCGGGTCTGGCGAGCCTCCTCGGCATAGTCGACGCCGCCCGCATGCCGGATCTCGCGTCCCAGGAAGATGTTGTCGCGGACGCTGAGATTGGGGGCGAGGCTCAGCTCCTGATGGATGATCGAGATGCCGCGATCGCGCGCCTCCACGGTCGACGAGAACGCGACGGGCTGCCCGTCGAGCGTGATCGTCCCCGAGCTCGGCCGGACGATGCCGGAAAGGATCTTCATCAGGGTCGACTTGCCGGCGCCGTTCTCGCCGAACAGCGTCGTGACCTTGCCGCGATGGATGTCGAAATTCACGCGCTTCAGCGCATGCGTGTTGCCGTACGACTTCGAGACGTCGCGCGCGGCAAGCACCACGCTCATCGCACGTCCAGCCGGACCGGGGTGACGAGCCAGGTGTCTGGATCGCTGAGCTGGAACACGCCGACGACCGAGATCGTGCGCCCGGTCAGCTTGCCGGCATCGACCTTGGCGAGCACCTGCTGCTTCATCGCCGCATTCAGCGCCGAGCCGGCGTTCTGGTAGACGATCTGGTTGGTGAACTGCCCGAAGCCGATCTTGCCGGTGGCGTCACGAAGATCGGTGCCCATGATCGCGGGCCCGGTCTGCACGGTGATGTGCGGCGAGCTGCCGAGTCCGGCCACCTCGACGTCGTAGACGCCGGAATCCTGGTTGCCGGCGCGGCCGGTGAACTTGACGGAGAACTCGGCGCCGCCGATCGCGGCGACGCCGTACTGCTTCTCCGCCGCCGCCTGGTCGCGGCCGATTGCCTGCGCCAGGGTCGCGGCATCGACGGCGCGGCCCTGCACGTCGGCCTGGACCTTCGGGAATTCGGCCTGGCCGAAGCTGGCGGGCGAGAACACGCCGGACGGGGCGGCGCCTGGCGCGCCGATCCGCACCACCCTGGTATCCGCCGCGATGGCGACGACCAGGACCAGGATCGCGCCCGCGCTCAGCAGCAGCGGCGAGGGCCTCGCGCGCGAGGTCATGCGGCTGCTCGTGGCGTTCCCGCTCACTCCGGGATCAGGATGATCTTGATGGAGCCTTCACCCTTCTTCATCAGCTCGAAGCCGTGCGCGAACTCGGCCAGCGGCAGCTTGTGGGTGACGACGCCCTCGGTGGGCAGCCGGCCGTCGCCGATCGCGGCGATGGTCAGCGGATAGCAGTACGGGCCGAGATGGGCGCCGTACAGGTCGAGCTGCTTGCGGTCGCTGATGATCGACCAGTCGGCGGTGACCTCGTGGCCGAACACCGAGAACTCGACGAAGCGGCCGAGCTTGCGGATCATGTTCAGCCCCTGGGTGACGCTGGCCTCGTGACCGGTCGCCTCGATATAGACGTCGCAGCCATAGCCGTCGGTGAGGTCCTTGACGGCGCGGACCACGTCCTCCTTGAACGGGTTCATGACGATGTCGGCGCCGAACTTGCGGGCAAGGTCGAGCCGGTCCTGCTTGCCGTCGAGGACGATCAGCTTGGACGGGTTCTTCAGCCGCGCCGCACCGACCATGCCGAGGCCGAGCGGTCCGGCGCCGGACAGCACCACCACGTCGTCGAGCTGGATCAGCCCGCGATTGACCGCGTGCACCGAGCAGGCATAGGGCTCGGTCAGCACCGCGCGTTCCAGCGGGATGCCGTCCGGCACCTTGTGGGTGCGGCTCTCCTTGGGGAAGCGCATGTACTTGGCCATGCCGCCATTGACGTTGTTCTGGAAGCCGTACACGTCGTGCCGCTCGCACATCCAGTACTCGCCGCGCGAGCAGTAGCGGCAATGCTCGCAGGGCACGATCTGCTCGGAGATCAGCCGGTCGCCGAGCTTGTACCTGCCCGCGCGGGCGACGTTCTCGCCGAGCTCGACGGCGCGGCCGAGGAACTCGTGGCCGGGGATCATCGGCGGCTTGACGTAGCGCGCCTGGCCGCGGTCGTCGCCCCAGAACGAGGGGGCGCCGCCGAAGGTCTTGATGTCGCTGGCGCAGATGCCGCAGGCCTCGACCTCGATGATGATGTCGTCGGGGCCGGCGCGCGGCACGTCGACCTCTTCGAGCCGGTAGTCGCCCGGCGCGTAGGCGACCACCGCGGTCATCCGTGCCGGCAACTGGATCTGGGCGGCGGCGCGTTCCGGTGAGAGCGTGTCCATCTTGGATCTCCTTGCTTGGATCAGGCGTCGAGCCGGGCAAGCAGCCCGTCCGCGAAGGCCTGCAGGATCAGGTTGCAGGAGCAGGCGCCGGCATCGAGCGAGCCGCGCGAGCGCTCGCCGAGCCGGGCGGCGCGGCCGAGCCTGGCCACCATGTCCCGGGTCGCCTCGAGCCCGGCCGCGGCGGCCTGCTGCATCGCCCGCAAGCAGCCGGCGAGGTCGCCGCCGGCCGTCGCCGCATCGTCGTAGGCGACGCGCGCCGGCGCGAGCACGTCGATCAGCGTCTTGTCGCCCGGCCTGGCCTCGCCGAGATCGCGTATCGCTGCCTCGCCGGCCTTCAGCATCGCGGCGACGCGGGCGACGTCGAGCGTCGACGCACCGTCCAGCGCGTCGGCCATCTCGGTGAAGAACGAGCCGTAGAGCGGTCCCATCGAGCCGCCGATATCGCCCAGCAGGGTGTCGCCGATGGTGGCGAAGCCCTCCCGCAGATCGAACGCGCGGCCGGACAGGCGATCGCGGGCGAGGCGGAAGCCCTTGGCCATGTTGATGCCGTGATCGCCGTCGCCGGTGGCACCGTCGATCTCGGAGAGCAGCGCCTGGTGGTCGATGATGCTGGCGGCGATCTCGAGGGTGACCGGCGCGGCCTCGGCCAGGGTGATGCTCTGCATGGCGGCGCCTCCCTCAGTCATGCACGTCAGCCTGGCACCGTCAGCCCGATCGAGCGGGCCGGCGCGCGCAACAGCCGGTCGAGCTCGGCATCGAGCCGGGTCACGGTAACGGAGACCCCGGCCATGTCGAGCGAGGTGAAGTAGTTGCCGACGAAGCGGTGCGTCGGCGTGATGCCGCGGGCGCGCAGCATCGCGTCGACATGGCCGTAGAGCAGATAGAGCTCCATCAGCGGCGTCGCACCCAGGCCGGAGACCAGCACGCTGACATTCTCGCCGCCGAACGGCAGGTCGGCGAGGATGCGCTCCAGCATCATCCCGGCCATCTCCCTGGCCGGCGCCGTCTTCAGCACGGCGATGCCGTGCTCGCCGTGATGGCCGATGCCGACTTCCATGCTGCCGGGCTCGATCGAGAAGTTCGGCTTGCCGGCGGCGACGATGGTGCAGGCGGACAGGCCGATGCCGATCGAGCGGGTATTGTCGATGGTCTTCTGCGCGGCGGCGATGGTCGCATCGAGGTCGGCGCCCTCGGCGGCGCCCGGGCCCGCCGCCGGGCCCCGTGGGGCCCCGGGGGGGCGGCCCCGGCGGGGGCGCGCGCGCCGCCAGCCTTCCACATCAGGATCTCGCCGGCGACGCCCCGGCGCTTGTCGGCCTCCTCGGGTCCGGCGGAGGCGACGTCGTCGTTGGCGATCACCGTCCTGACGGTGATGCCGTCCTTGGCGGCGAGCTTGACCGCCATCTTCACGTTCATGTTGTCGCCGGCATAGTTGCCGTAGAGGCAGGCGACGCCGCTGCCGGCATCGGCCTGGGCGAAGGCGGCGTGGAAGCTCTTCGCGGTGGGCGAGGCGAACACCTCGCCGATCGCCACCGCGTCGACCAGGCCGGGTCCGACATAGCCCAGGAAGGCCGGCTCGTGGCCGGAGCCGCCGCCGGTGACGACGCCGACGCGGCCGCGCGGGACGGGGACGGCCTGGCGCAGCACGCGCGGGTGGTCGGTGGCCATGAGCAGGTCGGGATGGGCCGCGAGCACGCCGCGGATGCTGTCCTCGGTCACCTGATCGGGGTCGTCGAACACGCGGTTCATGCCGCTTCTGCCTCTCTGCAACGCACGATGAGGATGCGAGCGGCGCCGAGCGGATGTCAAGGCGGTGAGCACTTGCGCATCGCAAATTTCGGACAGATAGTCGCCAATGTGTCGAACTCTGGTCGATGCGACGGAGCGGCCGGGAGCTCTTCCGCTCAGGCGGCCGCAACGTTGTGAGCAAATGAGCATCAGCATGGAGTTTGTGCAGCGCAAAATTGCCGGTGACCTGCAGGATGCCGATCCCGGCAGCCGATCCGCCGGCATGCCCGGCCTCGGCCGAACCCAGGAACGCGGCGACGTCCGCATCGACACCATCATCGAGATCGCCACCCTGTATTATTACGAGGACGTGACCCAGGAGGCGCTGTCGCAGCGCTTCGCGATGTCGCGCGCCAAGATCGGCCGGCTGCTGAAGCGCGCCCGCGCCGACGGGCTGGTGGAAATCCGGGTGCACCAGCCGCCCTCGGTCGGCGCCGAGCTCGAGCGCGAGTTCATCCGCCGCTTCGGCATCCGCCGGCTGCTGGTCTCGATCGACCATCGCGACCCCGACGCGCAGCGCAACGCCGTCGCCGCCCTGGTCGCCTCGCACCTCGAACGCACGCTGGCCGACGGCGCCATCGTCGCCGTCGGCATGGGCCGCAACGTCGCCGCGGTGGCGGACGGTCGCGCCTCGCGGCCGCGTTCCGGAGTGACCTTCGTTTGCGCCATCGGCGGCTCGCTGCGCGCCGGCGAGACGATGAACCCGGACCATATCTGCCGTCGGCTGGCGGCCCGTTTCGGCGGCGAGAGCGAGACGCTGTACGCGCCGGCGCTGGTCACCGATGCCGCGCTGCGCGCCGAGCTGTATCGCAACGACACCGTAAAGCGCACGCTGGATCGCGCCCGTCGCGCCAACATCGCCCTGATCGGCGTCGGCGACCTGTCCGAGGACAGCAACATGGTGCGCATGGGCTGGTTCACGCCGGGCGAGATCGCCGAAGCCCGCCTTGCCGGCACCATCGGCGACACCATGGGCTACGACTTCATCGACATACACGGCCAGCCGGCCGACACCGGCATGCAGGGACGGGTGATCGGCCTGTCGCGCAGCGACCTCGAACGGATCCCCGACGTGATCGCGATTGCCAGCGAGAACACCAAGGCGCCGGCGATCCTGGGCGCGCTGCGCACGCGCGCGATCGACACGCTGGCCACCTCGTTCACCAACGCGCACACCATCCTGCGCCTCGACGACGCCACCGCCCGGCCGCTGCCGACGCCCGGAACCTGAGGCCTTCGGCACGGCTTTGGTGCGAGCACGGTGCCGTCCGTTGCACGGCACCCGGCTTCACCCAGGAGAGATCGCCATGCCACTCGACAGCAGCGCCGGCGGAGACCGCCGGTCGCGCAACGTCCTCGGCGGCACGCTGGAGCCGTGCTCGCTCGACCCGGTGACCGGCTTCTACCGGGATGGGTGCTGCACCACCGGCCCGGAGGATCGCGGCAGCCACACCGTCTGCGCGGTGGTGACGGCGGAGTTCCTCGCCTTCAGCCGCGCGCGCGGCAACGATCTGAGCACGCCGATGCCGGCGCACGGCTTCGCCGGCCTGCACCCGGGCGATCGCTGGTGCCTGTGCGCGCCGCGCTGGCAGGAAGCGCTACAGGGAGGTGCCGCGCCGCAGGTGGTGCTCGCCGCCACCGAAGCGGCAGCTTTGGAGCATTGCACCCTGGAAGATCTCAGGCGGTACGCCGTCGGCGGTCCAAAGGGTTAAGGTTGGGGCTCCGCCCCAAACCCCGCCAAAGGCTTGCCTTTGGAAACCTCTTGATAAATGGATTCTCAAGGCTGAGCCTTGAGCGGGTCCAGGGCAGAGCCCTGGCCTTCCACCGGCCCCTTGACCGCCTGCACATACGCCTCGATCACCGCCTCGGCCGGTCCGTCGGCGCGGATGCGGCCGGCCTCCAGCCAGAGCACGCGCGTGCACCAGGTGCGCAGGATGCTGGTCTGGTGCGAGGTTAGCACGACGATCTCGGCGCCGCGCACCACGCTCTCCAGCCGGTCATGCGCCCGCTCCCGGAAGGCGGCATCGCCGGCCATGAACCACTCGTCCATCAGCAGGATCTGCGGCGCGATCGCGGTGGCCATGCCGAAGCCGAGGCGGATCACCATGCCCGAGGAATAGACCCGCACCGGCAGGTCGAGGAACTCGCCGAGCGAGGCGAAGGCCTGCACGTCGTCCTCGAGCCGGCGGATCGCCGCACCCCCCAGCCCGACATAGCGGCCGCGCAACACGATGTTCTCGCGACCGGTGAGGTCGAGATTCATGCCGAGATTGGGGTCGAGCAGCGCGTTCAGCGTGCCGCCCACATGCACCCGGCCGGCCACCGGCTCGTAGATCCCGGCCATCGCGCGCAACAGGCTGGACTTGCCGGCGCCGTTCGGTCCGACGATGCCGAGCCGCGTGCCCGAGCGCAGCGACAGGGTGATGTCGCGCAGCGCCTGCACGACCACGCGTCCGGTAGCCTGGCGCGCGCCGCCGGCGGCGGTGCGGGCAGGCCCGAGGCGGCCGGATGCGGCCGACAGCACGGTCTTCTTCAGCGAGCGGGCGCCGCCGTGATAGATCGGAAAATCCAGCGACAGCCGGTCGATCTCAAGGAAGGCGCAGCCGGCCTGGGTCGCGGATCCTGCCGCAGCGGTCGGGCGGCCGAGCACGTTCATGGCTACAGCCAGAACGCCAGGCGGCTGCGTGCGCGGGTGAACACCGCCAGCGCCAGCAGCCAGAGCACCAGGCTGTAGGCCAGCGCCGACACCCAGACCGTCGCCTGCGGCGGCGCACCGATCAGCGGCGCCCGCACGATCTCGAGCAGGCTGTAGAACGGGTTCAGCGGCAGCCACCAGCCATGCGCGCCGAGCTGCGACGGCTTCCATATGATCGGGGTGATGTAGAAGGCGATCTGCATGATGCTGCCGACGATCGGCGGCACGTCGCGGTAGCGCGCGCAGATGCTGCCGAGCAGGAAGCAGGCGGCGAAGGCGTCGACCAGCCAGAGCGCGATGCCGGGCAGCGACAGCAGCGCGCCGACGCCCGGCCAGGCGTCGAAGATCGCGAACACGCCCACCGCCACGACCAGGTTGTGCGCCAGCACAAGCACGGTGCGCACGATGCAGCGGAGCACCTGCACGGTGAAGGGCATCCGCACCGAGCGGATGGTCTGCTCGGCATCGAGGAACACCGTGCAGGCTTCGCCGGTGAGGCCGCCGATGCCGGATTGCCAGAGGATTATCGAGATCGCCAGGAACGGCAGGTAGTCGCGCAGCACGGTGCCGAACAGGGTGCCGTAGAGCACCCCCATCGCCGCCACCATGACCGCGGTTGACAACGTCAACCAGAACGGACCGAGGGCGGAGCCGCGGTAGCGCAGCCGGATATCGAGCCAGCCGAGCGCGCAGGCGAGCTTCCAGTGCGCAAGCCCGCCCGCGAGGTCTCGACCTACTGCCCCCCGCCGCGCGCGGGCGCCGCCGCTCGCATCGAGCAGCAGGCCCTGGACCGGCAGGATGCCGGGGATCTCGCCGGTGGCGTTGGCGCTCATCGCGGTCGCGTAGCCGATCCGTTCGCGCCGGGCAATGCGCCTGGGCCGCGGGGACGATCCGTCATTGCAGACGCCGGCGGATCGTGTTGCGGCAAAGATGATTTGGATGTAGCTATTTAGCAGAGGTTCCTACAGGGATGAGCGAGCTTCGCGGTGCACTCGCCGTCGGACTCGGAGAATGCGAGGCTCTGGGATTGCTATGAGGCGACATATGCCGAGCGGCGCATCGTTCCGACCCTCCGTCCCATCCTGCCTGGGCTCGTTCGCCGCGATCCTGCTGATGGCGCTGCTCGCCGGCTGCGCCACGGTGCCGGGTCCGTCCACCGTGCCGGTGGCGCAGGAAGCCGCCGACTATCGTGCCCATGCCCGCGCCTACTACGCGCCGCCGGGGCCGCCGTCGGACCCCTGGGGTCCCTATATCGACGAGGCGTCGCGACGCTTCGACGTGCCGGACGTCTGGATCCGCTCGGTGATCCACCAGGAATCCGGCGGTCACGAGTTCATCAACGGCCAGTTCGTCACGTCGGTCCCCGGCGCGATGGGCCTGATGCAGCTGATGCCGCCGACCTACGACGACATGCGGTCGCAATACCGTCTCGGCTCGGACCCGTTCGACCCGCACGACAACATCATCGCCGGCACCGCCTACATGCGCCAGATGTACGACGTCTACGGCTCGCCCGGCTTCCTAGCCGCCTACAACACCGGACCCGGGCGGCTGGACGACTTCCTCACCCGCAACCGGCCGCTGCCGCACGAGACCCGGCAATATGTCGCGATCATCGGCCCGCAGATCGCCGGCATCTATCCGAACAGCCGCTCGCAGGCCGACCTGATGGTGATGCGCCGGGCGGGCGCCGACACCATGGTCGCCGCCGCCGAAACGCCGGCGCAGAACCGTTCGGTGCGCATGGCCTGGGCGCGCAAGCGCGATCACGAGTCCGGCGACGACCAGCCGGTCCAGGTCGCCGAGGCGCCGGCCGGCCCCGCCGCGAGCGCCTATCAGGCGAGCTGGCATCCGCTGCCGCCGCCGCGCGCGGCGCGCCGCTTCCGCCTGGTCGAGCCGGCGATGGCGGCGAGCGCGCCGGCAGCGCCCGACGGGTTCATCGGTCGTCGGGACTGGGCGATCCAGGTCGGCGCCTTCGGCAGCGTCGGACAGGCAAGCCATGCCGCCGGCAGCGCCCGCATGCACGTGCTGCTGCCGCAGGCCCGCACCGAGATCGCCG
>CAXUCM010000130.1:0-9189 GCA_964249315.1 uncultured Acetobacteraceae bacterium
CGGCACCGGCGGCTACGAGGAGGGCCGGGTGCCGGACGCCGACGTGGTGCTGTTCAACCGCATCGTCCGCGCCGCCGTGCGCGAGCAGGACCGGCTCGACCTGATGCTCGTCGAGGCGCTGCCGACGGAGTGGCCGCTGGCGCGGTTGGACCCGGTGCTGCGCGCGCTGCTGCGCGCGGCCGGCGCCGAGTTCACCATGCCGGACGGCGCGCCCGGCCGGGTGGTCATCAACGAGTATCTCGACGTGGCGCACGGCTTCTTCTCCGGCGACGAGCCGCGCATGGTCAACGGGCTGCTCGACGTGCTCGGGCGGCAGCTGCGGCCGCAGGATTTCGAGCAGCGGGCGAGCATGCCAGGCCAGGGCTCTGCCCTGGACCCGCTCAAGGCTCAGCCTTGAGAATCCATCTCTAAGAGGTTTCCAAAGGCGAGCCTTTGGCGGGTCCAGGGCAGAGCCCTGGCCTTGCTTAATCGGCTGCCTCGGCGAGCTCCTCGATCGGCGGGCAGGAGCAGACCAGGTTGCGATCGCCGTAGCTGTTGTCGAGGCGCCCCACCGGCGCGAAGTACTTGTCGGCGCGACGCGACCCCGCCGGGAAGCAGCCTTCCTCGCGGCCGTAGGCACGGCTCCACTGCGTGGCGACGAGGTCGGCGACGGTATGCGGCGCATGACGCAGCGGGCTCTCGGCGGCGGTGATGCGGCCCTGCTCGACGGCGCGGATCTCCTCGCGTATGGCGATCATCGCCTCGCAGAACCGGTCGAGCTCGTCCTGCTTCTCGGATTCCGTGGGCTCGATCATGAAGGTGCCGGCGACCGGGAAGCTGACCGTCGGCGCGTGGAAGCCGTGATCGATCAGGCGCTTGGCGATGTCGTCCACGGTGATGCCGGTCGCCTCCTTGATCGCGCGCAGATCGACGATGCATTCGTGCGCGACCCGGCCCCGGCTGCCGCGATACAGCACCGGGTAGTGCGGCGCCAGCCGCTCGGCGATGTAGTTGGAGTTCAGGATCGCGATCTCGGTGGCACGCCGCATGCCGCCCTCGCCCATCAGCAGCATGTAGGCGTACGAGATCGGCAGGATCGAGGCCGAGCCGAACGGGGCGGCCGAGACCGCGTGGCCGTCGAAGATGTCGGATGGCTGCGGCAGGAAGGCGGCGAGATGGCTGCCGACGCCGATCGGGCCCATGCCGGGGCCGCCGCCGCCATGCGGGATGCAGAAGGTCTTGTGCAGGTTGAAGTGGCTGACGTCGGCGCCGTAATGACCCGGCCGGCACAGACCCACCTGCGCGTTCAGGTTGGCGCCGTCCAGATAGACCTGGCCGCCGGCCTCGTGCACCAGGGCGCAGATCTCGCGCACCGCCTCCTCGAACACGCCGTGCGTCGAGGGATAGGTGATCATGATCGCGCTCAGGCGATCCGCGTGGGCGGCGATCTTGCGTCGCAGGTCGGCGACGTCGACGTTGCCGGACGGATCGCAGCCGACCACCACCACGCGCATCCCGGCCATCTGTGCCGAGGCCGGGTTGGTGCCGTGGGCGGAGGCCGGGATCAGGCAGACGTCGCGATGCGGCTCGCCGCGCGCGCGATGATAGCCGCGGATCGCCAGCAGCCCGGCATACTCGCCCTGGGCGCCGGAGTTCGGCTGCAGCGACACCGCGTCGTAGCCGCTCAGCCGGCAGAGCGCCGCCTGCAGCGAATCGAACAGCCGGGCATAGCCGCGCGCCTGCTCGGGCGGCGCGAACGGGTGCATGTCGCAGAAGCCGGGCCAGGTGATCGGCATCATCTCGACGGTGGCGTTCAGCTTCATCGTGCAGGAGCCGAGCGGGATCATGCTGCGGTCCAGCGCCAGGTCCTTGTCGGAGAGCCGGCGCATGTAGCGCAGCAGGTCGGTCTCCGAGCGGTGCGCGCTGAACACCGGATGGGTCAGCAGCGGCTGCGTGCGCACCAGCGCGGCCGGGATCGCGTCCGCCGCGCGCAGCGTCGGCTCGATCGCGGCGAGGCGGTCGGCATCGGTGCAGAACGCGGCCCAGACCGCGCGCACGGTGGCGGGCGTGCTGGTCTCATCGAGGCTGATGCCGACGCGGCCGCCCGGATGGCGGCGCAGGTTGAAGCCGGCGCGGCAGGCGCGCTGCAATACCGCCTCGGCATCCCCACCCGCATCGACGGTGACGGTGTCGAAGAAGGCGTCCGTGGTCACCTTAGCCTCCAGCGCGCGCAGGCCGGCGGCGAGGATGCCGGCGAGCCGGTGCGTGCGCCGGGCGATCGCGACCAGCCCGGCGGGACCGTGATAGAGCGCGTACATCGAGGCGATCACCGCCAGCAGGACCTGCGCGGTGCAGATGTTCGAGGTCGCCTTCTCGCGCCGGATATGCTGCTCGCGGGTCTGCAGGGCGAGCCGGTAGGCGGGGTTGCCGTGGCTGTCGACGGAGACGCCGACCAGGCGGCCGGGGATCGAGCGCTTGAAGGCGTCGCGCACCGCCATGTAGGCGGCATGCGGGCCGCCATAGCCCATCGGCACGCCGAAGCGCTGCATCGAGCCAATGGCGATGTCGGCACCGAGCGCGCCGGGCGGGGTCAGCAGGGTCAGCGCCAGGGGGTCAGCCGCCATCGCGACGATGCCGCCGGCCTGATGCACCGCGGCGATCGCGGCGCGCGGATCGGCCAGCGCGCCGCTGCTGCCGGGATAGGACAGCAGCGCACCGAACACCGCGTCCGGCCGCAGGTCGACCGACGGGTCGCCGACGACGAGCTCCCAGCCGAGCGGCTCGGCCCGCGTGCGCAGCACCGCGAGCGTCTGCGGGTGGGTATCCTGGTCGACGAAGAAGCCACGTGCCTTGCTGGAGGCCACGCGACGCGCCAGCGCCATCGCCTCGGCCGCCGCCGTGGCCTCGTCGAGCAGCGAGGCGTTGGCGACGTCGAGTCCGCTGAGGTCGCAGACCAGCGTCTGGAAGTTCAGCAGCGCCTCCAGCCGGCCCTGGCTGATCTCCGGCTGGTAGGGGGTGTAGGCGGTGTACCAGGCCGGATTCTCCAGGATGTTGCGCTGGATCACCGGCGGCAGGATGGTGCCGTGGTAGCCCTGGCCGATCAGCGAGGTCAGCACCTGGTTCTCGCTCGCGATCGTGCGCAGCCGGGCCAGCACCTCGGTCTCGCCCAGTCCCGGCACGCAGTCCGCGGGCAGCGGCTCGAGGATCGAGGCCGGCACCGTCTCGGCGATCAGCGCGGACAGCGTCTCGGCGCCGACCGTGCGCAGCATCGACGCGACCTCGGACGCGTCCGGGCCGATATGGCGACGGGCGAAGGCGCCTGCGTCGGACTCGGTGCCCTGCCAGAGGTCGCAGCCGGGATTGATATCGCTCATGGTGCTGCTCCGGAGGATCGCTTGAAGCCGGGAACGACGAAGGGCAGCGGCGCCACCCGTGCCGCGACCGCGCTGCCGCGCAGGTTTGCCGTCAGGGTGGTGCCGGCCGCCGCCAGGCCGGCATCCAGCATCGCCATCGCCACGGGCGCGGCCAGGCTCGGCGCGAACGCGCCGGAGGTGACGTGGCCGACCGGGGCGACGGTGAAGTCCTCGCTCGCATAAAGCCGCGTGCCGCCGCGCAGGGGCGCGCGCCCCTCCGGGCGCAGGCCGACGCGCCGGCGCGCCGGGCCCTCTGCGAGCTGGGCGAGGATCCTCGCCGCACCCGGGAAGCCGCCTTCGCGCACGCCGCCGGCCCGCCGGCTCCTGCCGATCGACCATTCCAGCGCCGCCTCGACCGGTGTCCCCTGCGCGTCGAGGTCGGTGCCGTACAGGCACATCCCGGCCTCCAGACGCAGGCTGTCGCGGGCGCCGAGACCGATCGGCAGCACGCCCGGCTGCGCCAGCAGCAGGCCGGCGACGTGCGCCGCATCGTCCGCCGGGATGCTGATCTCATAGCCGTCCTCGCCGGTGTAGCCGGAGCGCGACACCAGGCAGGCGGCGCCGTCGATCTCGAGCGGTCGGACGTCCATGAAGCGCATCGCCGCCGCCTCCGGCACCAGGGCGGACAGCGCCGCCTCGGCGGCCGGGCCCTGCAGCGCCACGAGGGCGCGATCGAACATCGGTTCGATGTCGCAGTCGGCGGCGAGATGCGCGGCCAGGTGGCCGAGATCGGCCCACTTGCAGGCGGCGTTGACGACCAGCACCAGGGCGTCGCCGGTATGGGCCACCATCAGGTCGTCGAGGATGCCGCCCTGGGCATTGGTGAACAGGGCGTAGCGCTGCCGTCCCGCCGCCAGGCCGACGATGTCGGCGCAGACCAGGCGCTCCAGCGCCAGCGCCGCGTCGGCGAGCCGGCCGGAGCGCGGGCGCAGCCGGATCTGGCCCATGTGCGAGACGTCGAACAGGCCGGCTCGGGCGCGGGTGTGCAGGTGTTCGGCGAGGATGCCGGTCGGATATTGCAGCGGCATCTCGTAGCCGGCGAACGGCACCATGCGGGCGCCGGCAGCACGGTGCAGCGCGTGCAGCGGGGTCTGGGCGAGCGGATCGGCAAGCGAGTCGGCTGGCTGCGGCATCGGACACGAACCCCTGCAGCCGGCGCGAGCCGGCCTGGTTGTGCCCCTTCTGTCGGTTTGCCTGAGATCGCTATCCCGTCGGCGGACGCGCGGAGCGCCACTTTCCAGAAGTCGTTGCCGGGCGGTCCTTCTGCCTGAGAGTTTCCGGGGCGGTTGCTCCTTCGGCGCCGGCAGATGCCGATCTCTCCCGCTTCAGCATGAACAAGATCGCGACGAGCGTCGTGCAAGTCAAGTTTTTCCGCAGTGCGGGGTATTCGGGGCGGCCGCGAACCGCTTAGGTGCGCACGTTGCAACGCGGAGCATCCTGTTGAAGCATCTCGTCGGGGCGGCCGCCATGCTGCTCGCTGCCCTGAACGCCGGCGCCCGTGCCGAGATCGCCCAGCCGCAGCCGCTGCCGATGCCGGACGCGATCGCCGCACCGGTCGATACGGCGTGGCCGGGCACGATCACGCTTGCCGTCGACGCCACCGACCTCGACCGTCACGTCATCGGCGTGCGCGAGACGATCCCGGTGCGCCCCGGCACTCTGGTGCTGCTCTACCCGAAATGGGTGCCCGGCGATCACGGACCCACCGGACCGCTGTCGAACCTGGCCGGCCTGACCATCCAGGCGCAAGGACGGTCGCTCGACTGGGTGCGCGACGCCGTGGACGTCAACGCCTTCCACCTCGTCGTGCCGGACGGGACGACGAGCCTGCAGGTCGACTTCCAGTATCTCTCGCCGACCAGCACCGGCGAGGGCCGCGTCGAGATGACGCCCGACATGGTCGACCTCGCCTGGAACACCGTCCTGCTCTACCCGGCCGGCCGCTTCAGCCGCGACATCACGCTCGCCCCCAGCCTGACCCTGCCGGCCGGCTGGAAGTTCGGCACGGCGCTGGAGCGCGCGTCCGCGGACGACGCGCAGATCCGCTTCAAGCCGGTGACGCTGAACACGCTGGTCGACTCGCCGGTGTTCGCCGGACGCTATTTCAGCCGCCTCGACCTCGACCCGGGAGCGGCGACGCCGGTGCATCTCGACGTCGTCGCCGACCGTCCGCAGGATCTCGCGATCACGCCCGCGCAGCTCGCCATCCATCGCGCGCTGGTGCAGCAGGCGAGGCGCGCGTTCGGCTCGCACCATTACGATCATTACGACTTCCTGCTGGCGCTGAGCGACCAGCTCGGCGAGGTCGGGCTCGAGCATCACCGCTCCAGCGAGAACGGCGTCGGCCGCGACTACTTCACCGCCTGGGACAAGACGTTCGCCGATCGCGACCTGCTCGCGCACGAGTACACGCATTCCTGGAACGGCAAGTTCCGCCGGCCGGCCGACCTCTGGGCGCCGAACTTCAACGTCCCCGAGCGCGACAGCCTGCTCTGGGTCTATGAGGGCCAGACCCAGTACTGGGGCCAGGTGCTCGCCGCCCGCTCCGGACTGTGGAGCCGCGAACAGGCGCTGGAGGCGATCGCCGACGACGCCGCCAGCATGCAAAGCGAGGTCGGCCGCGCCTGGCGGCCGCTCGCCGACACCACCGACGACCCGATCATCAACGAGCGCCGGCCGCAGCCCTGGCACAGCTGGGAGCGCGAGGAGGACTACTACACCGAGGGGCTGCTGATCTGGCTGGACGCGGACACGCTGATCCGCAGCCGCACGCACGGGCGCAAATCGCTGGACGACTTCGCCCGCAGCTTCTTCGGCATCGATGACGGTAGCTTCATCACCGTGCCGTATCGCTTCGACGACATCGTCCGCGCCTTGAACGACGTGCTCCCTTACGACTGGGCGGGCTTCCTGCGCAGCCGGCTGGACCGGCGCGGCGGCAGCGCCCCGCTCGACGGCATCACCCGCGGCGGCTACCGGCTGGTCTATACCGACGTCAAGCCGGCCTTCCTGAAGAGCTACGAGGACGGGCGCAAGCGGCACGATTTCAGCGACTCGATCGGCGTGACGCTGGGCGAGGCCGGCGCCATCCGCGACGTGATCTGGAACGGTCCGGGCTGGCGGGCGGGCCTGGCCAAGGGCGGCAGGATCGTCGCGGTCAACGGCCTGTCGTTCGAGGATGCCGACGACCTCGCCGCGGCGATCCGGCTGGCCAGGACCGACCGCGCGCCGATCGAGCTGCTGGTGCAGAACGACCGCCATTTCGGCACCGTGCGGATCGACTACCATGGCGGGCTGCGCTACCCGCATCTGCAGCGCATCGAGGGCACGCCGGCGCTGCTCGACGACGTGCTGACGGCGCGGCGCTAGAAGGTCAAGGTCAGGGCTCTGCCCTGGACCCGCTCAAGGCTCAGCCTTGAGAATCCGTTTGTTGGCGGATCCCGCAGGCAAACCCTTGGCGGACCGATGTGCGGCGCCCCAATCCTGACACTGGAAAGTCCTGCTTGACGTTGCAACTCGGAGCAGCGATCTTGACAGTGTCAGAACGGGTGTCACGGATGCTCGCCTTTCATCTCCTGCTCGCCGTGCACGTGCTCGGTGGCGGCATCGCCCTCCTGGTCGGGCCGGTGCCGATGCTGTCCCGCAAGGGCGGTGCGATCCACCGGCGCGCGGGCTTCGGCTTCGTCGTCGCGCTGGGATCCGCCTCGGTGTCCGCCTTCGTGCTGGCGCTGTGCGTGCACGACCGGCTGCTGCTGACGATCGCGGTGCTGACCGCCTTCCTGATCGTCTCCGGACAGCGGGCCGCCCGGTTCCGCCTCGGCGTCAGCCCGGGCACGACGGATGCGGCCTGCGCGCTGCTGCTCGCCGGCTTCGGAGTCTGGCTGGTCTCGCGGAGCGCGTACCCCCTCGACGTGACCGGCCTGTTCTTCGGCGCCGGCAGCGTCCTGCTCGCCGCGCGTCAGTGGCACTTGCTGCGTGCCGCCCGGCCGGACTGGCTGCTGGCGCACATCGCCGGCATGGGCGGCGCCTACGTCGCGACCGCGACCGCCTTCCTGGTGGTCAATCTCGGCTTCCTGCCGAAACCGCTGATCTTCATCGCGCCTACCGTCATCGGCAGCCTGATGATCACCTGGGCCAGCATCCGCCACGCCACCCGCCCACCGGGACAGATCCGGGCATGGGGCTGAGACGATGACGCGCCGGGCCGGGACGCTGCGTGCGGCGATGATCTCGGGCGCTGCCGGCAGTGCCGCGTCGAGCCTGGCGCTGGGCCTGCTGGCCCGGGCAGAGGGTCACGGCATGCTGCAGCCGGTGAACGCCACCAGCCACTGGCTGCACGGCGAGCCGGCCGCTTCGATCCGTCGCGCGGATCTCGCCCACACCGGCGTCGGCTACGCGACCCATCACGCGGCGACCGTGTTCTGGGCGGTGTTCCTCGAGTGGTGGCTCGGCCGGCGGCCTCCGCTCTCCGCCGCCGCCTTGCTGGGTAGCGCCGCGGCGATGTCCGCCATCGCAGCCGTGGTCGACTACAAGGCGACGCCCAGGCGCTTCACGCCGGGATGGGAGTTCGTGCTGAGCCGGACCTCGATGACCGCCGCCTACGGCGCGATGGCGCTCGGCCTTGCTGCCGGCGCATCGCTGACGCAGCGTCTCCGCCGATCCGGCGGGATCTGAACGTCCCGGCTTCCGGCTACGAGTTGCCCGGCTTCTGCAGCACCACCAGCACCTGCGGCAGCCGCGCCGGGTTGTCGAGGAACTCGACCAGGCGGAACATCCCGCTCCAATGCTTGACGATGTAGCCGCGCGGGATGATCGCCTCGCCGTAATGCGATAGCGGGTTGGGGCGCGCCACCGGTGCCGCGTGCAGGAAGTGCCCGGCCTCGTAGCGGGCATTCTCGTGCGCCTCGTCGAGGAAGCTGTCCGCGCAGGCTTCGTACCAGCCATGCTCGAGCCGGATGCCGGAGGCGCGGCGCATACGCATCTCCGCACAGAAGGCGATGAAGCGCCGGCTCTGCGTGGTGATCATCAGCAGGCCGCCCGGCTTGAGCAGGCGGGCGAACTCCTCGATCCAGCGCGTGGTCAGGAACTCGTCCAGGTGGCTGAACACCGACCAGGAGATGATGTAGTCCAGGCTCTCCGGCGCCAGCAGCGTGGGCGGAGCGACGCCGCAGGCGAGGAAGCTGAGGTTCGGATTGCAGCGCCGCGCCTCGGTCAGGAAACGCGAGGTGGAGTCCGTGCCGAACAAATTGTCGGGCAGGATGTCCTTCATGAACAGGCGCACCATGCGCCCCCAGCCGCAGCCGAAATCGAGCAGCCGGCGGTGCTGCGCCAGCGGTCGTCCGGCATAGGCGGCATAGGCCTTGATCTCGCGGAAGAAGGCGTGCGCCTCGTGCAGCGACACCTCGCCGCAATGCCCGTGCATCGCATTCTGCAACGCCTCGTCGGGAAAGCCCGGCATGGCGACGTTCTCGATCAGCGGAACGCGCAGCGAGCTGACCAGGATATCCAGCCAATCCTGGTCGCTTCGGTCCCGGAACGTCCGGAACAGCGTGTCCGCGTCTGCCGGTTGCGATGGGGCGTGCACCGATGCCCTGGCCTCATATGATACGACATCGATATGGACCATGTCGCCTGCGCTTGCCAAGCTTTGATAGGTGGCCTGAAGGCCAGGGCTCCGCCCAAGGCTCAGCCTCGAGAATCCATTTGTCCTGATAAGATGGTTTCCAAAGGCCGAGGCCTTTGGCGGGTCCAGGGCAGAGAGGCTGTGAAGCAATCCTGTCTGGGTGTGTGTGAGACA
>CAXUCM010000131.1:0-3525 GCA_964249315.1 uncultured Acetobacteraceae bacterium
GGCGCAGCCGGACGGTATGGGCGGCGGCGATCGCGAGGGTCCAGTCCGGCGGCAGCAGCGCCGGCAGGCCGCCGAGCAGAGCGAAGGCATCGGGACGGGCCGCGGCGGCAAGCGCGCTGCTGGGAACCCGGCCGGCCGGGGTCCGCAACACCATGGTGCCGGGTGACCCTTCCCCCCGGCTGCGCAGCGTCGTCGTCACCGGACGGCCGCGCCAGCAGAACTCCATGCCCAGCTCCGCCCCTGCCGGCTTGGGGATGAGCCGTCCGGCCTGGTCGAAGTCGAACGTTCCCAGGCTGCGCGCAGCGCTGCCACTCTCCGCCGGTTCCACGCGTTTCCTCCTCGGCGGCGATCGCTGCCGGCTGCCCCCCAACTTGACCGAGAAAGGTGAACCATCCATGAACCGCGTCGCATGTTCTCGCTGATCCGATCCTTCCGCCTGGTGTTCGCCCCGCCGCATCGCGCCGGCCGTCCCTTCCTCTTCGGCGCCTTCGCCGCCTCGGTCTGCGGCCGCCTGCTCGGGCGACGCTTTCGCTGGCTGAGCAGAGGCGGCTTCTGGTTCGGAGCGTTCTGCCTGTACTTCTTCCGCGATCCGCGGCGCACGGCGCCCGCCGGCATCGGCGCGGTGGTGGCGCCGGCGGACGGGCGCATCGTCTCGATCGAGCTGCTGCCGCCGCCTGCCGAGCTCGGCATCGGCAGCGAGCCGCGCTGGCGGGTGGCGATCTTCCTCTCGGTGCTCGACGTGCACGTCAACCGGATGCCGGTCGCGGCCACCGTCACGCGCACGGTGTATCATCGCGGACGCTTCCTCAACGCCAGCCTCGACAAGGCGAGCGAGCAGAACGAACGCAACGGCCTCGCCCTGCGCCTCGCCGACGGCCGCCAGATGGCGGTGGTGCAGATCGCCGGGCTGATCGCGCGGCGCATCCTGTGCGATGCCATCGAGGGCGACTACTTCGCCATCGGCGAACGGTTCGGCCTGATCCGTTTCGGCAGCCGCACCGATCTGTATCTGCCCACCGGCGTCGAGCCTCTGGTCAGCGTCGGGCAGACCATGATCGGAGGCGAGAGCGTCATTGCCCAGCTTTGATCCTGCCGTGCGCATGCCGCCGGCAGGACGAAGGCGCCGCCTCAAGCGGCTGCGACGGCTGGGTCGCCGCCGCCCGCGGCCGCGCTTCCGCGGACAATCCTTCAACCGGCTGATCCCCAACCTGCTGACCATGATCGGGCTGTGCGCCGGGCTGAGCGCGATGCGCCTGGGCCTGGACGGGCAGTTCGGCCTGTCGGCGGTGGCGCTCCTGTTCGCCGCCTGCATCGACGGGCTGGACGGACGCATCGCCCGGCTGCTGCGCGCCACCAGCCGTTTCGGTGCCGAGTTCGACAGCCTGTCGGACTTCCTCTGCTTCGGCGTGGCGCCACCCTTCATCCTCTATCTCTGGTCGCTGCATGCGGGCGGTCCGTACGGCTTCCTGCCCTGCATCCTGTTCACGGTGTGCATGGCGCTGCGCCTGGCGCGCTTCAACGCGACCATCGCCGCGCCGGGCGAGCGGCCGAACTACGCCTACAACTTCTTCACCGGCGTGCCGGCGCCGGCGGGCGCGGGACTGGCGCTGTTTCCGCTGTTCGTCGGGCTGGAGGCGCGCAAGCTGCACTGGGCGGGATTGCTGCTGGCGTCGCGGCATCCGCTCTTCGTGGCGATCATGCTGGTGGCGGTGGCGCTGCTCCTGGTCTCCACGCTGCCGGTCTGGTCGTTCAAGAACTTCAAGGTGCCGGCCGAATACGTGCTGCCGATGCTGCTCGGCGTCGGCGGCTTCGCCGCCGTGCTGATCGCCGATCCCTGGGCGGCGCTGGCGGCCGCCGGACTGATCTACCTGATCATGCTGCCGTTCAGCCGGCGCAGCTTTCGTCGGCTGAAAGCCGATGCGGAGGCGTTGCAGGAGGAGATACCGGAGGATTAAGGCCAGGGCTCCGCCCTGGACCCGCTCAAGGCTCAGCCTTGAGAATCCATTTAAAGGTTTCCAAAGGCGAGCCTTTGGCGGGGCTTGGGGCGGAGCCCCAACCTTGATCGCTACAGCATCGCGAGCGGGATCTTGGCGCTGGGCGGCGGAAACGCCTCGTCGAGGCTGCACAGGTCTTCCTCGTCCAGCACCAGCGACGCCGCCGCCGCATTGGCGCGGACATGCGTGGCATCGGCGGCCTTGGCGATGCTGATCACATTGGAATGCCGCAGGGTCCAGGACAGTGCGACCTGGGCCGGCTTGACGCCGTGCTTGTTGCCGACCCGCAGCAATGCCGGATGCTGCAGCAGCGCCCCGCCCTGGCCGATCGGCGAATACGCCATCAGCGGCACGCCCTGCTCGACGCTGTAGCGGAGCAGGTCGAACTCGATGCCTCGATATTCGAGATTGTACAGCACCTGGTTGGCCAGGCAGCCGCGCGGCCGCGCCAGCCCGACCAGCGCCTGCATGTCGTCCACGTCGAAGTTCGAGACGCCCCAGTCGCCGATCATCCCGTCGCGGCGAAGCTGCTCGAAGGCGTTGATGGTCTCGCCGAGACCGATGCTGCCGCGCCAATGCAGGAGATAGAGATCGATCCGGTCGGTGCGCAGCCGCTTCAGGCTGGCCTCGCAGGAGCGGCGCATGCCGTCATGGCCGGCATGGCTCGGCAGCACCTTGCTGACCAGGAACACCTCGTCGCGCAGGCCGGCGATTGCGTCGCCGACCAGCTCCTCGGCGTCGCCGTCGCCGTACATCTCCGCGGTATCGATCAGCCGCATGCCGAGCTCGACGCCGAGGCGCAGGCTCTGGCACTCGGCGCGCCGGGCGGCGCGGTCCGAGCCCATCATCCAGGTGCCCTGCCCGAGAGCCGGCACGGCGGACCCGTCATGCAGGCGCACCTGTCGGATGGTCACGGTGCCGGGTCCGGGTCGGATGCCGCCGTCTCGCCTCCCGTGCGCTCGTCGTGCGGCAACGCGGTCGCTTCGCCTTCGCCCATCTGGTCGGGGATGCCGTTGGTCATGCCCGGACCGTTGGTGTGCGCGTGGCTAGCCGGGGTCTCCGGGTCGGGCGGCGCCGCGGGCGGCTTATCCTGCTCCTGCATCGGGAACCTCCTGTCAGACAGTCTCAACCGGCGGCGTCAGGGCGGGTTGCCCGGCCTGTGCCGCCTTCTGCCAACCCTGCGACTCCTGCTTCCAATAGGTCAACGGGTGACCGGCCTGACGCAGCCGCGACCAGCGCGCGCGCGCGGCCGCGACGGCGGCCTCGTCGCCGCCGTCGAACAGGTCGAAGGCGCGCTCGAACCGGTCCAGCGAGCCGGCCTCGGCGCCGTCGAGCAGGAACAGGTACTGCGCCCCGTTCGGCACCGCGTCATGCTCGGCGATCCAGATCGGCTGCAGCTCCGGATGGCCGAGCCTGGCCGTGCCGTGCGGCAGCCAGACCGGCTCCGGCGCCTGCCACAGCGCCTCGTCGAGGGCGGCAACCCGTGCGGCGGGGCCCCCCCCCCCCCCCCCGCGCCGGGCCCGCGCCCCCC
>CAXUCM010000131.1:3535-9148 GCA_964249315.1 uncultured Acetobacteraceae bacterium
GCGACCCGCCCGCCGCCGCCGCGGGCACCGGGGACCCGCGCGCGACGGCCGAGCTCCAGCGTGCGGCCGAGCAGACGCGGCAGCGCCTGCTCGGCGCTGCTCCGGGTCAGATGGTAGAAACCGACCTCGCAGGCGGACCCCATCAGGACTCGTAGCGATCCGCCACCAGCCGGTCGAGCAGGCGCACGCCGAACGCGGTTGCCCCCTTCGGCACCGTGGGCGCATCCTTGCTGCTCCAGGCGGTGGCGGCGATGTCGAGATGCGCCCACGGCACCTCGCGCACGAAGCGCTGCAGGAACTGTGCGGCGGTGATCGAGCCGGCGGGACGGCCGCCGATATTCTTCATGTCGGCGATGTCGGAGCGGAGCAGCTTGTCGTAGCCCTCGCCCAGCGGCATCCGCCACAGCGCCTCGCCCGAGGCGAGGCCGGCCTGCAGCAGGTCGTGGGCGAGCGCGTCGTCGTTGCTGAACAGGCCGGCGTGCTCGTGGCCCAGGGCGACCACGATCGCCCCGGTCAGCGTGGCCAGATCGATCATGCAGCGCGGCTTGAAGCGTTCCTGCGCGTACCAGAGGATGTCGGCCAGCACCAGCCGGCCCTCCGCGTCGGTGTTCAGCACCTCGATGGTCTGGCCGGAGTAGCTCGTCACCACGTCGCCGGGCCGCTGCGCGCGGCCGGACAGCATGTTCTCGACCAGCCCGACCACGCCGACCGCGTTGACGCGGGCGCGCCGCCCGGCGAGCGCCGCCATCAGCCCGACCACGGCGCCGGCGCCGGCCATGTCCCACTTCATGTCCTCCATGCCGCCGGCCGGCTTGATCGAGATGCCGCCGGAATCGAACGTCACCCCCTTGCCGATGAAGGCGAGCGGAGCCGCGTCCGGCGCACCGCCGTTCCAGCGCATGACCACGCAGCGGGCTTCGTGCTCCGAGCCCTGCGCCACGCCGAGCAGCGCGCCGAAGCCGAGTTCGGTCATCGCCGCCGGGCCGAGCACCTCGATCTCGAGGCCGAGCCGGGCAAGTGCCTCGATGCGGTCGGCGAAGACCGGCGGGTTCAGCACGTTGGCCGGTTCGCTGACCAGGTCGCGGGCGACCTGCACGCCGTGCGCCAGGGCCGCGAGGTCCGGCCAGGCCAGCCGGGCCGGCTCGGGATCGGCGGCGAGCACGGTGAGTGTCGCGAGGCTCGGCCGGTCCTCCGCCTTGTCGCGGGTGCGGTAGCGGTCGAACCGATAGGCGCCGAGCACCGCGCCGAAGCCGGCATGCGCGGCGAGGCGATCGGACAGGCCGTCCGCGACCAGGAAGCCGCGTGCACTGCGCTTCAGCGCCGCCGCCGCAGCACTGCCGGCGGCCTCGGCGACGCGTGCGTCGAGCTCGGCCTGCTTGCCCAGCCCGATCAGCACGAGCCGGGACAGGCCGCCGCCGGGTCCCGGCAGCACCAGGGTCTTGTGCCGCGCGAAGCTGAACGCGCTGGCCTCCACGGCGCGCGCGACCGCACCTCCGGTCGCCTGGTCGATCGACTGGAACAGCGCCGAGCGCTCGCCGTCCTCGCTCGCCAGCACCGCGACGGCGGCGGCGTCGACGAACGCGCCGATGCGTGCCTCCGCGAACTCGATCTCCAACATCAGGCCATCCTCCGCGCGCTCTCGGAGTCCTAGTTATGGGACAATCGCCGGCAGGACCAGCCTGGCTCGGCTTTGCAGCCGACGCGCATGAAGCTACTGCTCGCCGATGACCGATCATGACCTGCTCGAGCGGGCGGCCGACCTCGCCCTGCGCGCCGCCGCGATCATCCTGGAGATCCGGGCGCGCGGCTTCTCCACCCAGGCCAAGGCGGATCGCAGCCCGGTGACCGAGGCCGATCACGCCGCCGAGGCGATCATCCTGGAAGGGCTGCGTCGAGGCGGCGGCGCGATCCCGGTCATCGCCGAGGAAGAGGTGGCGGCGGGGCGCGTGGTGCCGACCGGAAGCTGCTACTGGCTGGTCGATCCGCTCGACGGCACGCGCGAGTTTGCCGCCGGCCGCGACAGCTTCACGGTCAATATCGGCCTGGTCCGGGACGGACGCGCGGTACTCGGCGCCGTCGCCCTGCCCGCACACGGACAGCTCTATCTGGGCCGCGTCGGGCACGGCGCGGTGCGTCGCGACGCGTCCGGCGAGCGGGCGATCACGGTGCGCGCCGCGCCGCCGGAAGGGCTGACCGTGCTGGCCTCGCGACACTATGCCGACGACCCGGCCCTGCGTGCCTATCTGGGCGGCCAGAAGGTGGCGAGCCTGGGCAATATCGGTTCCGCCGCCAAGTTCGTCCGCGTCGCCGAGGGGGCGGCCGATCTCTATCCGCGCCTCGGCCGCACCATGGAGTGGGACACCGCTGCACCGCAGGCGGTGGTCGAGGCCGCCGGCGGCAGCGTCACCCGCTTCGACGGCACCCCGCTCACCTACGGCAAGCCGGGATGGGAGAACCCGCACTTCCTCTGCCGCGGCGCCACGGAGAGGCGCGCGCCCGGCTGACCTGATAGGATGGGCGCCAGGGAATACGATGAGGCGGGGGGAGTCGCGTGGGCGGAGCGGCATGCAGACGGTGAGGACGCAGCGTCTCGACGCCGACGAAGCCGGCATCGCGCGAGCGGCGGCACTGCTGCGCGCCGGCCGCCTGGTCGCCTTCGGCACCGAGACCGTCTACGGGCTGGGGGCGGACGCGGCCGACCCGGCGGCGATCGACGCCCTGTACGCGGCCAAGCGACGGCCCCGGCACAACCCGCTGATCGCCCACTTCGCCGATGCCGAGGCGGCGTTCCGGCAGGTCGCGCCGACGTCGCTCGCCCGCCGCCTGGCCGAACGCTTCTGGCCCGGCCCGCTTACCCTGGTGCTGCCGCGTCATCCGGACAGCACGGTCTGCGCGGCTGCGTCCGCCGGGCTGTCGACGCTCGCCGTGCGGGTGCCGGCCGGCGCCGCCGCCCGGCGCCTGCTGCGCGCGGTGGACCGGCCGATCGCCGCCCCTTCGGCGAACCCGTCCGGACGGGTCAGTCCGAGCACCGCCGCGCACGTGCTGGAAGGCCTGTCCGGCCGCATCGACGCCGTGCTGGAGTGCGGCCCCTGCCCGGTCGGGCTGGAAAGCACGGTGCTGGCGCTCGACGATGCCGGTGCGATGCTGCTGCGTCCCGGCGGCATCGAGGCCGAGGCGATCGAGGCGCTGCTCGCCGGCTGCGGCGCGCCGCCGCTCGCCGATCCTTCCCGCATCGACGCGGACCGGCCCGCCTCCCCCGGCCTGCTCGCCTCGCACTACGCGCCGAACCTGTCCGTCCGCCTGGACGCGTCGGACGCGGGCGCGAACGAGGCGCTGCTCGCCTTCGGCCCCGCGCCGGCGCAGGGCTCGGGTCTGCACTGGAACCTGTCGCCGCGCGGCGACCTCGCCGAGGCGGCATCGCGGCTGTTCGCGGGCCTGCGCTTCCTCGATGCCGAGGCGGCGCGTCGCGGGCTCGCCGGGATCGCGGTGATGCCGATCCCGGCGCACGGGCTGGGACTGGCGATCCGCGACCGGCTGCGGCGTGCGGCAGCGCCGCGATGACGCAGATCGATCCGAAGGAGCTGAAGACGCTGTCGGACATCCTCGCCCTGGTGCTGGAGGACCAGCCGGGCCAGTCGGCGAGCGCGCTGGAGGCGATCCGCGCGCGGGCGCGACGCAACGCGGTGACCGGCGGCGCGCTGAAGAACCTGTTCGTGGCGATCGCGCCGAACCCGCCGGCGCCGCGCCAGGCGGCCCCGCGCACGCGGGCGCGGGCCGGTGCGAGCGCACCGGAGCTCGCCGCCGCGCGCACGCGGATCTCGCAGCTGACCGCCGACCTCAACAAGCTCGATCTCGATCTGCGGGGTGCGACCGCCCGCATCGAGGCGCTGCGGACCGAGCTGAACCTCACCCGCCAGGCCCGCGCCGAGGCGCAGCAATCGCTGCTGCAGGCGGGCCGGGAGGGCAGGCCGCGCAAGCTTCTGCTGGGGCTCTGCATGGTCTGCGGCGTGCTGCTCGGCATCGCCGGCGCCTCGATGGTGCACGCGCTGTCGCCGGCGCCGCGCCTCGACGCCGCCTCGTGCCTGGCGCCGCCGCAATGAGCGGCGTCGTGCCGGCCAACCAGGCGCTGCTGGACGCGCTGCGCGCGACCCTCGGCGAGGCGGGCGTGCTCACCGGCGCCGACACGGACGGCTACTGTCGGGACTGGCGCGGCCTCTATCGTGGCCGGGCGATGGCGGTGATCCGCCCGGCGGACACGGAGTCGGTGGCCACGGCGGTGCGGCTCTGCGTCGCCCATCGCGTCGCCCTGGTGCCGCAGGGCGGCAATACCAGCATGGTCGGGGGCGCCGCGGTTCACGCGGAAGGCGGCGAGATCGTGCTGTCGCTGGCCCGGATGAACCGGATCCGCGCGCTGGATCCGGTCGACATGACCATGACGGTGGAAGCGGGCGTGGTGCTGCAGCGGGCCCAGGACGCGGCGCGCGAGGCCGGCTGCCTGCTGCCGCTCTCGATCAGCTCGGAGGGCTCGGCGCAGATCGGCGGCATCCTCGCCACCAACGCCGGCGGCAACAACACGCTGCGCTACGGCAATGCGCGCGAGCTGGTGCTCGGCATCGAGGCGGTGCTGCCGGACGGATCGGTGTTCAGCGGGCTGAAGCGGCTGCGCAAGGACAATACAGGCTATGACCTGAAGCAGCTGCTGATCGGGGGCGAGGGCACGCTGGGCGTGGTCACGGCCGCCGCGCTGAAGCTGTTCCCGATCCTGCGCTCCCGTGCGGTGGCGGTGGTCGGCCTGGCCTCGGCCGAGGCCGCCATCCAGCTGCTGGCCCGCGCCAAGGACGAAAGCGGCGGGGCGGTGGAGGCCTTCGAGCTGGTCAGCCGCCGCGGGGTGGAGCTGGCCATGAAGAACATCCCGGACGTGCGCGATCCCCTAAGCTCGCCCTTTCCGTGGATCGTGCTGGTGGAGATCGCCAGCAGCGAGAGCGGCCATGCCGAAGCGGCCATGGAACGCCTGCTGGCGGCGAGCCTGGAGGACGGCCTGATCGAGGATGCCGCGCTGGCGCAGAACCAGGCCCAGGCCAAGGCCTTCTGGCGCCTGCGCGAAGAGCAGTCCGCCGCCCAGAAGCCGGAGGGCGTCACCTGGAAGCACGACGTGTCGGTGCCGGTCTCCAGCGTACCGCAGTTCCTGGCCCGCGCCACGGCGGCGGCGGAGGCGCTGGCCCCGGGCGGCCGCGTCGTCGCCTTCGGCCATGTGGGCGACGGCAACATCCACTACGACGTGCTGCAGCCGCTGGGCGGCGACGGGCGGGCGCACGCGGCGCTGCGTGAGGAAGGCTCGCGCCGCATCCACGACATCGTCCACGCGCTCGGCGGCTCGATCTCCGCCGAGCACGGGCTGGGCGTGATGAAGTCCGCCGAGGCGCTCCGCTACAAGGACCCCAACGCCGTGGAGCTGATGCGCCGCATCCGCGCCGCCTTCGACCCCAACCGCATCATGAACCCGCGGGTGCTGTTCTGATCCGCCGTCCGGCGGATCAGGCCTGCTGCTCTTCGGTGGGAACGTCGTAGGCGTTCAGGATGGTGGAGACGAAGCTGTAGAGCGCCACGATCTGG
>CAXUCM010000132.1:0-9122 GCA_964249315.1 uncultured Acetobacteraceae bacterium
GGAAGGCCAGGGCTCTGCCCTGGACCCGCTCAAGGCTCAGCCTTGAGAATCCATTCGTCAGTGTGTAACCGCAGCGCCAGTGGTCGTCGCGAACCAGGCGGCGTTCTTGTTGCAAAAGGCAACGGTGCCGGTACCGGCGCCGGAGGCCTCGCCCGGGTTGCGGCCATCGGTCACGTAGACCTCCTGCCCGGGAGAGCAGCCGGTCGGGAGGCTGGCCAGTGCGACGTTCTCGAGCCGCAAAGTGCCGCCGACGGTCTCGGCGCCCGTCACCGCCGCCGAGCCGTTGACCGTCAGGGAGTTTCCACTTGCGGTGCCGAGGCTGACGGTGAGGCTGTTGAGCGCGTAAGCGTCGCCGGGATAGTCGACCGCAAGGCTGCACGATTTGTATTTCTGGGACTCCAGGCAAGCACCGCCCTGGTAGCCTGACGGCGAGAATAGCAGGCCGCCCTGAAGATCACCGTTCAAGGTGCCTTGCGCGCCGCCGCTATAGAACTCGATGGCCGCTTCGTTGCCGTTCTCACCGGTTGCCGTCGAAATCTGACGCACAGATGTGACCAGTCGCCCCGGCCCGGCACCGTCTTCATAAGCGTCGTCCTCGCTCATGACCCAGTTGGTGCCGACGGTCGGACTTGTCCCGGCAAAGCCCCCAAGATAGTGAGCCGTACTGGAGAGGATCACACTCGTCGGGAGTTCGTGATCGAACGCCATGAAGGTGGGCCACCCACCGGAGACATGCTCGAAGTGGGAACCGGCGGCCATCGGCGGGTAGTTGCCGCTTGAGTCCCTGGCCTGAGGGCTATAGTTCACGTCGAACACCGATAGGGCGTACTTGTAATCGGCAGGATCGAAGTTGAAGTAGTCGAACTCTATGCCTGTCGCCTTGTTGACCAGTGACCACGGGTTGCTGCCTGTTTGTGGCTGAAGCTGGGTGACAAAATTCCCGTCGAACACCTTGGTCATCGCGCCGAACATGACTGTCGGCCTCCCGTAATTCGAGAATACCGTGTCAAGGTTTGTCGTTGAAGGCGTAGTCGTCGCGGAGTTGCCGGAGCCCGGCACGATCCAACCCGTGACCGTCACGGATGATACTGTGCCGTCCTGGTTGGGACTCCAACTGCTGATCGTGCCGACATAGTAGTTCACCGGCGGAAGCGCACCGGCGGTCGGTGGCGTCGATTGCGCGCCACTGATTGAGTTTGTCGCCACGTACATGCCCAGGCGCAGGCTCTTCGCCTGTGCGGCCGTCAAAGGTGTTGCAAAGGTGACGGTGTTGTTGCCGTAGCTGGCGACCGAAGCGGTGAGTATCGGTTGCATGTTGTCGGCTTCGTCAGCAAGCGTCACCGCATCGAGCTCGCCGTACCCGGCAAGCATGGCGTTCGGATTGCCGCCTGCTCCATTGACCGGCGCCACGCTCTGCGTGAGGGGCGCGCCCGTCATATCAAGCGTCACCAGGGCTCCGGCATTCTCGTAACTGTAGGGCGCGCCTCGCACTGCAAGCAGGCCACCCACCCCAGCCGTGATCCCTCCGATCATGACCTCGTCCGGAGGCAGATCCGGACTGCCGCCATTGATCGCGGCCGGGAAGATGGACATCCGCGCAGCGCCATCGCTGCCGGCGAACTGCGTTGGTCCAAGAGGCTGCTGCGCGTAGGCTGCTGCAGATCCGAGCAGAAGCGCTCCTGAAATTGCAATGGCTCGCATCGACCGCCCTCATCCATCGTGATTGAGACTGATCTTTCTCGATCGACTGACCCGCGTGAGGAGGACGTCGTTTGAAGATCAGAATGACGACGCAGAGTCTGCCATGTCCCAAACGGAATGATGCAGATAGTTGACAGAGCCGTTCCGGCTCCTCATCACGACAAGGTTTCCAAAGGCGAGCCTTTGGCCGGGTCTGGGGCGGAGCCCCAGCCTTGACCCGCGATGGTTCAGTCGCTCATTCCGCCGGTACCAGCACCCGCCGTCGTGCTCGACGCGCCGCCGGCAGCGCGGCATAGATGTCCTTGACCGCTTCGATCAGCAGCACGCCGGAGAGCTGCGGCGCCACGCGGGCGCCGGTGCGCTCGGCCAGGTGGCCCAGCCGCAACATCGGCCGCAGGTCGACCGGCGGCAGCCAGAGGGCGCCGTCGATCCGCTCGACGCGAAACAGCGCATCGGCCAGCCGTCGTTCGATCTGTCGCTTCGAGCTCGGCGCGCCCTGCCCGAAGGGCGTGTTCTCGACATGCGCCCACAGCCCGCGGCGGTTCGGCACCATCAGCAGCAGCCGGCCGTCATCCTTGAGCACCCGCCAGATCTCGCGCAGCAATCTCGGTGTGTTCAACGACGTCTCCAGCACGTGGCCGAGCAGAATGCGATCAAAGCCGAGATCGGCGAACGGCAGACGGTGCTCGTAGACCAGGCATGAGGCCGAGGCGAGCAGATGCGTGTCCGCCGCCGCCCGCACCTCGCCGGCGATGCAGAGCCGGGCCTGCTGCTCCCACAGCGACAGGAACGGCTGGGTATGGCCCAGGCCCAGGACGCACTGGCGCGAGAGGTCCGGCCAGAGCGTGCCCAGCCGTCGCCGGAGCAGTCTCGACGCAACGCGGCCCCTCCGGCTCGCGTAGAACTCCGTCACGTCCCGCAGGTCGTCTGGCATAGCATCTTCAATAACACGTCGCGGCACGCAATGCCCGATCCAGGCACAGGAGGCTCACCCTGACACTCTCGCTCACGCCGATCCCGATCCTGTCGGACAACTACGCCTGGCTGCTGGAAGACGTCGAGAGCCGGGCGCTGGCGATCGTCGACCCCGCCGAGGAGGCGCCGGTGATGGCAGCGATCGAGGCGCGCGAGGGTGGCCGCGGCCGGCTCGCGCTGATCCTGCTCACCCACCATCACGCCGACCATATCGCCGCCGCCGAGGCGGTGCGCGCGGCCACCGGGGCCGCGATCGTCGGTGCCGCCGCCGACCGGCATCGGCTGCCCCGCCTGGACCAGGCGGTGGCGGATGGCGACCAGGTGGCACTCGGCGGCGCGCGCGCCGAAATCATGCACACGCCCGGCCATACCAGAGGCCACATCTCCTTCTTCTTCCCGGCCGCGCCGGCCCTGCTCTGCGGCGATACCCTGTTCAGCCTCGGCTGCGGCCGGCTGCTCGAGGGCTCTGCCGCCGAGATGCATGACAGCCTGACCCGGATCGCGACGCTGCCCGACGAGACATCGATCTGCTGCGGACACGAATATACAGAGGATAAGCCGCTCTTCGCCGTGGCGGCGCTGCCGGACAATCAGGAGACTGCCGAACGGGCCCGCTCGGTCGCGCGCATGCGGGCGGAAGGCGAGCCGACCCTGCCGGTCCGGTTGGGTCTCGAACGCAGGACCAACCCATTCCTGCTGGCGGGCGATCTCGCCGAGTTCACCCGACTTCGAACCTGGAAGAATACGTTCCGCTGAAGCAGCGGTGTCGCGTCAGGCCGGCTCGACGGGCTCCAGCGTCGCCATGTCGATGACGAAGCGATACTTCACGTCGCTGCGCAGCATGCGCTCGTAGGCCTCGTTGATCTGGTCCATGCGGATCACTTCGATGTCCGAGGTGATGCCGTGCTCGCCGCAGAAATCGAGCATCTCCTGGGTTTCGGCGATGCCGCCGATCAGCGAGCCGGCGAAGTTGCGCCGCTTGGCGATGACGTTGAAGGCGGCGATCGGCAGCGGCTCGGGCGGTGCGCCGACCTGGACCAGGGTGCCGTCGCGCTTCAGCAGGCCGAGATAGACGTTGATGTCGTGCGGGGCGGCGACCGCATCGATGATCAGGTCGAACTGGCCGGCGACCGCCTGCATCGCCGCGGGATCCCTCGAGATCGTCACCGAGTCCGCCCCGAGCCGGCGACCGTCCTCGACCTTGCCGGCGCTGGTGGTGAACAGGGTCACCTCGGCTCCCATCGCGTGGGCGAGCTTGACCGCCATGTGGCCGAGGCCGCCGAGACCGACGACGCCGACCTTGTGCCCCGGGCCGACCTTCCAGTGGCGCAGCGGCGAGTAGGTGGTGATGCCGGCGCAGAGCAGCGGCGCCACCGCGGCGAGCTCGAGATTGGACGGGATGCGCAGCACGAACGACTGGTCGACGACCACCGCCTTGCTGTAGCCGCCATAGGTGCGCTGGCCGGGAGTCTTCCTGTCGGGATCGTTGTAGGTGCCGGTGAAGGCCACCTCGCAATACTGCTCCAGGCCCTCGCGGCAGCTCGCGCACGTCCGGCAGGAATCGACCATGCAACCGACCCCGGCGAGATCGCCCTCGCGGAAGCCGGTCACGTTGGCGCCGACCTTGCTCACCCGGCCGACGATCTCGTGGCCGGGAATGACCGGATAGACGCTGTTGCGCCACTCGTTGCGCGCCGTATGGAGGTCGGAATGGCACACGCCGCAGTACAGGATCTCGATCTGCACGTCGTCCGGGCCGGGATCGCGACGCTCGAAGGTGAGGCGCGCCAGGGCGGCATCGTCGGAGCGGGCGGCATAACCGGTGCAAGCGAACATCTGGAGCTCCTCGGAATGTCGCGTTCGAGCGGTACATGTGCCGGCGGTCCGGCATCGACAAGGTCACGACGGCGACAGGTTTCGCTGCGGCCGGCGTGTCGTGCTGCGTTCCACGCATGGTTGTCGCCCGCAGGCCGTGGTTGTATTGCCGGCTGTCGATGGTAGAACATGCGGGACGATGGGATCGGGCAACCCGTCATCGCGTCGAGGTCGTTCAACTATCCCGAATGGGAGAAACATCTTGCCGGAAGACGATCGCCCGGTTCCACCGATCGTGGTGAAGAAATACGCCAACCGTCGGCTCTACGACACCGAAAGCTCGATCTACATCACGCTCGACACCCTCGCCGACATGGTGCGGCACGGGCGCGACTTCGTGGTCTACGACGCCAAGACCGGCGACGACATCACCCGCTCGGTGCTGACGCAGATCATCATGGAAGAGGAGACCCGCGGCCGCAACATGCTGCCGACCGCCTTCCTGCGGCAGCTGATCGGCTTCTACGGCGACAGCATGCAGGGGCTGGTGCCGGATTACCTCGAGCGCGTGATGGAGCAGTTCTCGCTGGAGCAGCATCAGGGGCGTGCCTCGATGCAGCGCACGATCGGGGCCTTCCGGCCGTCCGGGGTGGAAGAGGTCGGCCGTCAGAACCTGGCGATGATGGATCGGGCGATGCGTTCGTTCCCTCCGTTCTACCATGCGGCGCCGGACGGCAGCCCGCCGGACCCGGCGACCGAGACACGCGGCGAGTTCGACGAGCTCGCGGCGTTGCGAGAGGAAGTCGGGCGATTGCGCGGCGAGCTCGCCCACGCGAACGCGGAGCTTGACGACAAGCAGCTCGGCAAGCCGCTCGTCGCGCAGGCGATCCGGGGCGGCGTCCGGCACTAGCGCGGAGCTCTCACCCCGGAGGCAGCAGCGACCCGTAGAGCGACAGCGTGGTCTGCGCGATCGATTCCCAGCTGAAATGCTCGATCACCCGCCGGCGTCCGGCGGCGCCGAAGGCGGCGCGAAGCGCCGGATTGCCGGCGAGGCGGTTGATCGCCGCCGCCAACGCCGACGAGAACGCCGCCGGATCCGCCGGCTCGAAAGTGCCCGGCGCCGGGCCGGGATCGACCAGCAGCCCGGTCTGTTCGGAGACGACGACCTCCGGGATGCCGCCGACGGCGGTGGCGACGATGGCGGTCTCGCAGGCCATCGCCTCGAGATTGATGATGCCGAACGGCTCGTACACCGACGGGCAGCAGAAGATCGCCGCCTGGGTGTAGAGCTGGATCGTCTGCGGACGCGGCAGCATGTCGCGGATCCAGATCACCCCGGGCCGCGACGCCGCCACGCGCGCCACCCCGGCTTCCATCTCGCGGCCGATCTCCGGCGTGTCGGGCGCGCCGGCGCACAGCACGACCTGCAGGTCCGGGTCGATCTGCGGGATCGCGTTGACCAGGTGGATGATGCCCTTCTGGCGGGTCACGCGCCCGACGAACAGCAGGAACGGTCGCCCGGGATCGATGCCGAAGCGGGTCAGCACGTCGGTGCCGGGAGAGGGCCGATACTCCTCGGGGTCGATGCCGTTATGGATGACGTGCACCCGCTCGGGGGCGACGTCGAACAGGCGCAGCACATCCTGCCGGGTCTCGCGCGAGACCGCGATGATCGCGCTCGCCTGCTCGATCGCGGTGCGTTCCATCCAGGCGCTGAGATGATAGGCGCGGCCGAGCTGCTCGACCTTCCAGGGGCGCAACGGCTCCAGCGAATGGATGGTGAGCACGCTCGGGATGCCCCAGAGCTGGGCGGCGAGGATGCCGGCCATGTCGGTGTACCAGGTGTGGCAATGCACCAGGTCGGCGTCGAGCCGGTCCTTGGCCATCGCCAGCGAGCGCGCGAACGCGTCGATCGCGCCGACGAAGCGCGGATCGGTGCCGCGGGCGGTCTCGTCCCATTGCGGATAGCCGCGCACGCGCAGCCCGCCGGCATCGCTGTGCTGGTCGCCGAAGCAGCGCACCTCGACCGCCACGTGGCGGGCCAGCGCCCGGGCGAGATACTCGACATGGACGCCGGCGCCGCCATAGATGTGCGGCGGGTATTCCTTGCTGAAGAGCGCGACCTTGCTCAGCTTCGCCATGATCGGATCCTCCCGCCGCGCCGCTACGCCGAGAGCTGGTCGATCATCGGCTGGGTGATCAGGCAGACCCCGTTGCCGGTGCGCCGGAAGCGGGCGGCGTCGAGCTCGGGATCCTCGCCGACGACGAGCCCGTCCGGGATGCGCACGCCGCCATCGACCACCACCTTGCTCAGCCGCACGTGTCGGCCGAGGCGGGTGTAGGGCAGGATCACCGCGTGGTCGACCTGGCCGTATGAGTGCACGTGCACGCCGGTGAACAGCAGCGAGCGGTTGACCTGGGTGCCGCTGATGATGCAGCCGCCGGAGATCAGCGAGTCGGTCGCCAGCGCCCTGCGGCCCTGGTCGTTATGGACGAACTTGGCCGGCGGCGTGATCTCGCCGTAGGTCCAGATCGGCCAGTCGCGGTCGTACAGGTCGAGGCCCGGCACCGGATCGGTGAGGTCGATATTGGCGTCCCAGTACGCATCGACGGTGCCGACATCGCGCCAGTAGATCTCCGCGTCGTGCGACGAGCGCACGCAGGAATGCCGGAACCGGTGCGCGACCGCGCGTCCGTGCTCGACGATGTAGGGGATGATGTTGCGGCCGAAATCATGCGCGCTGTCGCGCTCGGCGGCGTCGCGATGCAGCTGCTCGATCAGGAACCGGGTCTCGAACACGTAGATGCCCATGCTGGCCAGCGCCTGGTCGGGATCGCCGGGAATTCCCGGCGGATCGCGCGGCTTCTCCAGGAACGAGGTGATGCGGTCCTGCTCGTCGACATGCATCACGCCGAACGCCGTCGCCTGCAGGCGCGGCACCTCGATGCAGCCCACGGTGACGTCGGCGCCGCTCTGCACGTGCTGCTGCAGCATCACCTCGTAATCCTGCTTGTAGACGTGGTCGCCCGCCAGCAGCACGATGTAGCGCGGCGCGTAGCCCTCGATGATGTCGATGTTCTGGAACACCGCATCCGCGGTGCCGGCGTACCAGGCATGCTCGGAGACGCGCTGGCTGGCGGGCAGGATGTCGAAGCTCTCGTTGCGCTCGGGACGGAAGAAGTTCCAGCCGCGCTGCATGTGCCGGATCAGGCTGTGCGCCTTGTACTGGGTGGCGACGCCGATATGGCGGATGCCCGAGTTCAGCGCGTTGCTCAGCGCAAAATCGATGATGCGCGACTTGCCGCCGAAATAGACCGCGGGCTTGGCGCGCCGGTCGGTCATCTCCATCAGCCGGCTGCCGCGTCCGCCGGCCAGGACGTAGGCCATCGCATGGCGGGCGAGCGACGCGTTCGATTGTACCGGATTGATCATCGGACTTCCTCCAGGAGGGTCTCTCGCGGACCGGCTCGATGTCTCACGATACGGGCGAAACCACCCTCGCGCCAGCGCGCCCGATCCGCCGAGGACGGCGGGCGTGACCGCGCTCGCCAGCGCGGCATCATCACCGTCAGGGGATCTGCAGCAGCGGGATCTGGCCGAGCGAGAGCAGCCCTTCACGCAGGGTCAACGGCAGCTCGATCGGCGGCAGTCCCGGCGCGTCCACGTCCTGGCCGCGCGGCGCTCCGGCAGCCACCAGGCCGAGCACCGCGCGGATCGCCGAGGCCGATCCCGCGGTGAGACGTCCGGAGGCGACCGCGTCGGCGAGCAGGGCGGTGGCGCCGACGACGCGCAGGGAGAAGGCGCCGTCCGGCCGGAGGCCCCCGGCCCCGAACGTCGCGGCGCCGCTGACGGTCAGACGCGAGTCGCGCCAGCGCAGGTCGGCCTGGCGCAGCAGCAACCGGCCCGGCCATCCTGCGAGCGAGGCCTCCAACGCGACGTGCGGGATCACCGGGCCGAGGCCGGGATCCCATCGTCTCGGCAGGAACAGCGAATCGAGCTCGAGCGTCAGCGCTCGTGCCTGCGCCGTCCAGCGCACCGTCCCTCGCAGGCCGGCGACGGTCAGCACGTCGCCCGGCCCGGCGCCGGGAGGCGCCACATGCAGGGAGGCGGCGTCGAACGTCGCCGCACGCGGATCGTCGGACCAGGCGGGAACATGCAGCGCGATCCGCGGACCCCACAGGCGCAGGCTGCGGGCGAGACCCTGTCCGGAGCCAGGCGCCCCGAAGGTGATCGTCTGCACGCCATGCGCGAACACGGCGACGCGGCCGGGATGCAGCGGCGACAGCGACGCGACGACCCGCTCCGACGACCAGCCGATACCGCCTCGCAGGTGCACCGCCGGCAGCGTCAGCGTCGCCGCCCACGGCCAGCCGCCACGCACCGGCAGGCCGGCCTCCAGCCGCCAGCCGGCCTGGCTCGCGGCGGCGGCCAGGCGATCGAGCCGGCGCGACAGCACGTGCTGCACCTGCACCCAGACCAGCGTGTCGGTGCCGAGCAGAACGCAGACGAGCAGGAGGATGCGCCGCCAGGGCGCGCTCATGCTTCATGCCGGCCGGCGTCGCCGCGTCGCCTGGAGGGGGGGGGGGGGGGGGGGGGGGGGGGGGGGGGGGGGGGGGGGCGGGGGGGGGGG
>CAXUCM010000133.1:0-9069 GCA_964249315.1 uncultured Acetobacteraceae bacterium
CCACTGGAGATGACATCCATGGACCAGCATCCTGCCGGCACGCGGCTCGACCTGCTGACCTCGAACCCGGTCTACAAGCCGTTCCGCTATCCATGGGCCTACGACGCGTGGCTGACCCAGCAGCGCGTGCACTGGCTGCCCGAGGAGGTGCCGCTGGCCGACGACGTCAAGGATTGGCACAAGAACCTGTCCGCGTCGGAGCAGAACCTGGTCACGCAGATCTTCCGCTTCTTCACGCAGTCCGACGTGGAGGTGAACAACTGCTACATGAAGCACTACAGCCAGGTGTTCAAGCCGACCGAGGTGCTGATGATGCTGTCGGCGTTCTCGAACATCGAGACGATCCACATCGCGGCGTACAGCCACCTGCTCGACACCATCGGCATGCCCGAGGTGGAATACTCGGCCTTCCTCAAATACAAGGAGATGAAGGACAAGTACGACTACATGCAGGGCTTCTCGGTCGCCAACAAGCGCGAGATCGCCAAGACGCTCGCCGCGTTCGGCGCCTTTACCGAGGGGCTGCAGCTGTTCGCCTCGTTCGCGATCCTGCTCAACTTCCCGCGCTTCAACAAGCTCAAGGGCATGGGCCAGATCGTCTCCTGGTCGGTGCGCGACGAGACGCTGCACTGCCTTTCGGTGATCCGGCTGTTCCGGGTGTTCGTACAGGAAAACCCGGAGATCTGGACCGACGCGCTGCGCGCCGAGATCACCCAGATCTGTGCGACCATCGTCGAGCACGAGGACGCCTTCATCGACCTCGCCTTCGAGATGGGCGCCGTCGAGGGGCTCAATGCCGAGCAGGTGAAGACCTATATCCGCTTCATCGCCGACCGCCGTCTGACCCAGCTCGGGCTCGACCCGCTCTACCACATCGAGAGCAACCCGCTGCCCTGGGTCGACGACATGCTCAACGCGGTCGAGCACGCCAACTTCTTCGAGAACCGGGCCACCGAATACAGCCGCGCATCGACGCTCGGCACATGGGAGGAAGCTTTCGAGGACAGCGTGTTCGAACGCGTCTAACGATCGTTATCGTTACCACATCATTTCAATCACGGCGCAAGCTGCTTGCTCTCTTGGCAAAAAACTTTCGATCACGCATTCGAGAGCAGTTCCCATACGAGATGTTAACGATTATATAGTGATTGCCCGCCGCCTGACGAGCGGGTGATCCGGGGCAGGCCCGGCCAGAACGAGGCGCACGATGCAGAGCGAGAGCAGGACCGACATGGTCCTTGATCTGGCAGATATCATGAGTGACCTGCCGCCGGCCGTTGCCAGCGGGATCGCCGGCCTGGCGGGCGGCGCTCCGCGACAGAACCGCAGACTGCCCGAACGGATCCTGGTGGCAGCGCACCAGGCCTGCGATCTCGGCGACCTCGACGTCGCAGCCCAGCTCCTGTCGATCCTCGAGACGGTGATCGGCCAATCCAGGGGACAGCCGAGGGCGCCGGTCGATCCGGCCCGCCGCCGCGTCATGGAGAGCCTGATCGCGGCGCACCAGCGGCTCTGGCACCTGCGGCATGCCGACGCCGTGGCACAGGAGGCGGCCACCGCGGCCAGTCGCGCCGCGCCGGGCTTCCATGAGGCGAGTGCGGCGTTCGAGGCCCGCACGATCGACTGAACCGGCCTCAGGCGAACAGGCTCAGCGCCCCGCCGCCCCGAAGCACCCGTTCGGCCGCGTCGGTATAGCGGCCTCCGGCATGGTGCAGCACCAGCCCGGGCCGCACCGTCCCGTCCGACAACGCCCCGCGCCGACCCTGCAGCAGCACGATCTTGGCTTCATGGTCCTGCCTCGGCCAGAGCGGCAGCAGCGTGATCGCACCCAGCACCGCCTCGCTTGCATCCGCCGTCATCGCCGCACTCGCCTGCGCGTGCAGGGCCGCCGGCAGGATCAGCGTCAGGCTGCCGCCCGGCCGCAGCAACGGACGCAGCGCCAGGATCCAGGCGCGCAACTGGCCCGGCCCGGCGCGCCGGGCCAGGTCGCGACGCGCGGACGGCGAGATGCTGGCCGCGGCACGATGCCAGGGCGGATTGGCGAAGATGTGGTCGAAGCGGCCGATGCCGTCGGGCAGGTCGGGCAGCCGGGTTTCATGCAGCACGAGCCGGTCGAGGCGGTTCGCCGCCCAGTTCTGCCGGGCCAGGGCGGCGGTGCCCGGATCCGCCTCGAGGCCGACGCCGTGCAGGCCCGGCACGCGCGCGCAGAGGCACATCATCGCCGCCCCGGCGCCGCAGCCCGCCTCCAGCACGCGCTGGCCGTCGTCGGCCGGGATGGCGGCCGCGAGCAGCACCGGTTCGATGCCGGTGCGATAGCCGTGGCGGAACTGGCGATAGGACAGCCGGCCGCCGAGCAGAGTGCCGTCGGTCGTTGCCTCGATCAGCGGGATTGCATCGCCTTCTGATCCGCGATCAGGTTTTCTGGACTTGGCTTGACCGTCCCTGGCCCGCTGCTCATATGGTGCGTCGCGATCCATCGAGGTGAGGAGGACCCTGCTTGCGCCTTGCCGCCAGTCTGCCGGATTCCGCACAGACCACAAGGCGGGGGACGGGGTCGGAACACCGGACGGCGGCGTTCCCTGCGACGGGCGACGCGTTGCGCGAGCTGTCGGACCTGCTCGCCGACGACATGGAAGCCTGCAACCGTGCCATCGTGCGGCGGATGGACAGCCCGGTGGCGCTGATCCCGCAGCTGGCGGCGCATCTGGTGGCGGCGGGCGGCAAGCGTCTGCGGCCGCTGCTCACCCTCGCCTCGGCCCGGCTCTGCGGCTACCGTCCCGACGCGGTCGGGGTGCCGCGCCATGTCGGCCTCGCCGCCTGCGTCGAGTTCATCCACACCGCGACGCTGTTGCATGACGACGTCGTCGATGACAGCCAGTTGCGGCGGGGTCTCGCCAGCGCCAACGCGGTGTTCGGCAACAAGGCCTCCGTGCTGGTCGGCGACTTCCTGTTCGCGCGCTCGTTCCAGTTGATGACCGAGGACGGCTCGCTGAAGGTGATGGCGATCCTGTCGCGCGCGGCGGCCACCATCGCCGAGGGGGAGGTGCTGCAGATGGCGACCCAGAACGACCTTTCCACCTCGACCGAGCGCTACCTCGAGGTGATCCACGGCAAGACCGCGGCCCTGTTCGCCGCCGCCTGCCGGGTCGGTGCCGTGGTCGCGGCACGCCCGGAGTCGGAGGAGCTGGCGCTGGAGGCGTTCGGCACCAATCTCGGCATGGCGTTCCAGCTGGTCGACGATGCGCTCGACTACGCCGCCGACCAGGCCGAACTCGGCAAGACCGTCGGCGACGATTTCCGCGAGGGCAAGATCACCCTGCCGGTGCTGGCCGCCTACGGCGCCGGCGACGAGGGCGAGCGCAGCTTCTGGCGCCGGGTGATCGAGCAGAGCGAGCATGGCGGCGACGATCTCGACCATGCGATGGGACTGATCGCCCGTCGCGACGGCATCGGCGTCACGCTGCGACGCGCCGCGGACTATGCCGAGGCGGCGCGCGACGCGCTGCTTCCGTTTCCCGAGAGCCGGCTGCGTCGGTTGTTGGGGGAGGTTGCCCTTTATACCGTGCATCGGGGCAGTTGAGGCCAGGGCGCTGCCCTGGACCCGCTCAAGGCGTAGCCTTGAGAATCCATTTGTCGGCTTTCGGAGGGCGGGGCCGGGAATAGCGAGAACCCTTCATATCCGAAGCTCCGCAGGGCGAGGGACAGCCGTTCCGGCTCGCCGGGGGGTGCTGTGAACAACGCCTCGCCGCCGCCCCGAGCGTGGCTCGGCGACGACAGGCTGGCGAGGACCGTCTCCGCGCGTCGCGCGACCGCATCGGCCGGGTCGAGCCAGGCGATGCCCTCGGGCGAGGCCGTGCGAAAAGCGTCGAGCAGGACGCTGTAATGCGTGCAGCCGATGCAGACGGTGTCGATGCGGTCGCCGCCGGGCTGGCCGAACAGCGCCTCGAGCTCGTGCCGGATCGCACCGTGATCGATCGGATGACCGCGGAACGCCGCCTCGGCGAGGTCGGCAAGGCCGCGCGCGCCGTGCGCGATCAGCCGGCAATCCGGCGCGAACCGTCTCGCCAGCTCCTGCAGGTACGGCCGGCGCACGGTGGCGGCGGTGGCCAGCAGCCCGATATGGCGGGTCCGGCTGAGCGTTGCCGACCATTTGATCGGCGGCACGCAGCCGATGAACGGCAGCGTGAAGCGGGCGCGCAACGCGCCCAGCGCCACGGTGCTGGCGGTGTTGCAGGCGATCACGACGAGGTCGGGACGAAGCCGTTCGATCGCCGCCTCGATGACGCGCTCGATGCGCGCGATCAGCGCCGCATCGACGACCTCGCCGTAGGGATAGAACGCGTTGTCGGCGAGCATGGTGAGGCGGGCGGCGGGCAGGCGGGCGCGTAGCGCCGCGATGATGCCGTAGCCGCCGATGCCGGAATCGAAGGCCAGCAGATGCGCCATCCGTGGCTCAGCTCTCGGCCTCCCGTTCCGCCTTGCGGGCCAGCGCCTCCTCGGCGGAGGCGACGCCGCCGTGACGCGCCGACCAGGCGCAGGGATCCTCGAGGAAACGGCGCACCTCGGCGGCGGCGGACTCCGAGAAGTACGGCCGCTCGGCGCAGGCCTCCAGCACGTCCCACCAGGTGCAGAGCGAATGCAGCCGGATGTCCATCTCCGCGAGCGTGCGGTGCGCCCCGGGGAAGACGCCGTAGAAGAATACCACGAAGGCGTGGTTGACCACGGCACCCGCCTCGCGCAGCGAGTTGGCGAAGCGGATCTTCGAGGCGCCGTCGGTGGTCAGGTCCTCGACCAGCAGCGTGCGCTTGCCTTCCGGCACGTCGCCCTCGATCAGGGCGTTGCGTCCGAACCCTTTCGGCTTCTTGCGGACATAGGCCATCGGCAGCAGCATGCGATCGGCGATCCAGGCGGCGAACGGAATGCCCGCGGTCTCGCCGCCGGCGACCACATCGATACTTTCATATCCCGCATGCCGACCAATCTTGTCGACTCCGAGCTCGACGATCTTGGCCCGGGCCCGCGGGAAGAAGATGATACGGCGGCAATCGATGTAGACCGGCGACTTCCAGCCGGAGGTGAGGGTGTATGGCTCCTCGGGACGGAAATTGACCGCCTTGATCTCCAGCAGCAATCTTGCGGTGGTCAGCGCCGCATCGCGGTCCCAATCGCTGGTATCGCCCGCCGGCGGGACTATGTTGGAATCCGTTGCCGTCGCCATCCCGCATCCTTTCCGTTCGATCGGGCAGCACTAGCCGCATGACCGCAGGAAATCCATCGTGCACCGCTTCCTCACCCGACGTCCCTCGGCGCTGCTGATGAACCTCGCCTTGCTGCCGCAGGCGCCGGTCTGGGTGCTGGACGATCCGAAATCGCCCGCCGGCGGACAGGCGAGCGCGATCGCCGGCCGCCTCGGCCTGCCGTTCCGGCGTCTCAGCGCCGCTCCCGGACAGCCGCACCGCCCCGGCGGACCAGGCCCCGGGCTGGTGCTGTCCGCCGGGGCGGCGTCGGGCATGCGCGCCCTGCTGCTGCGCTCGCGTCACGGCTGCCGGGTGGTGCATTGCGCGACCGGCGGCCGGCTGCTGCCGCAGGCCTCGTCGCGCTGGCTGCCGTTCGACCTGACCGTGCTGCCGATCGAGCGCATGCCGCCGACGCAAGGCGATGGCGGCCGGATCCTCTCGGTGCTGGGCACGCCGAACGTGGTGTCGCCCGGGCTGCTCGCGCGGGCCCGCGACCTCTGGGCGGAGCGGTTGTCGCACCTGCCCGGCCCGCGCGTGCTGCTGCTGTTCGGCGGCTCCGACCCGAAGGCGGCACGCGCGCTCGGCCAGCGGCTGGCCGGCATGGTGCGAGAGCGCGGCGGCTGCGTGATGGCCTCGGTGCTGCCTTCCGGCGCACGCGCCGCCGACGCGCTGGCGACGGGGCTCGGCGGCTGCCTGCACCTGATCTATCGCGACGGCGAGCCCGGCGAGGATCCGACCCTCGGCTTCCTCGGTCATGCCGACGCGGTGGTGACGGCCGGCGTCGGCGCACGCACGATCTCGGAAGCCTGCACGGCCTCGGCGCCGATCTTCGCCGTCCTGCCCGGCACCGAGCGGCGGCAGACCCGCCTGCTGATCGACCGGATGATCCAGGCCGACCAGATCCGTCCGCTGCAGGACGATCTTTCGCCTTGGCTGCGGCAACCTCTGGACGAGGCGGGGCGTATCGCCCGCGAGATCCGGGCGCGCTTCGGCAAGGCGCGCAGCAGGGATGACGAATGATTGGCTTGCGCGGCCAGAAGCCGGCGGTCTAGCTTCTCATTATTGAGTTGAGAATCATTTGCAAGAGGTCGTCGTGGACGGTGAAACGAGTGTGATCGCCCGCAATTGCGAGCGCGCGGTCGTTACGGCCTATCGCGAGCTTCGCACGTGCGGCACTGCCGACATCCGGGCATTCCACGCCTGCACGACACTCTATCGCATCCATCATCCGGAGGCCTCGATCAACGAGGCGCGCAGGCTGGTAGCCGAGTGGATCGATCATCACGTCGTGCGCAGCGCCACCGGGCCGACTTCGGGGTGCGACTGCCCCTGATCTGTCAGTAGGCGCTATCTCTGCGCCAGCGGCACCAGGTCGCGCGGTGCGGCTCCCGTGTAGATCTGCCGCGGCCGGCCGATGCGCTGGCCGGGCTCCTCGATCATCTCCTTCCACTGGCTGATCCATCCCGCCGTGCGCGCCACCGCGAACAGCACGGTGAACATGCTGGTCGGGATGCCCATCGCCTTGAGGATGATGCCGGAATAGAAATCGACGTTCGGGTAGAGCTTGCGGGAGACGAAATACTCGTCCTCGATGGCGATCCGCTCCAGCTCGACGGCGAGTTCCAGCAGCGGCTCGTTGCGGATGCCGAGCTCGCCCAGCACCTCGTGACAGGTCGCCTGCATGATCTTGGCGCGCGGATCGAAGTTCTTGTAGACGCGGTGGCCGAAGCCCATCAGCTTCACGCCGCTGCTGCGGTCCTTCACCTTGGCGATGAAGCCGGGGATCTGGTCCTTGCTGCCGATCGTGCCCAGCATCTTCAGCACCGCCTCGTTGGCGCCGCCATGCGCCGGTCCCCAGAGCGAGGCGATGCCGGCGGCGATGCAGGCGAACGGGTTGGCGCCGGTCGAGCCGGCCAGGCGCACCGTGCTGGTCGAGGCGTTCTGCTCGTGGTCGGCATGCAGGATCAGGATGCGGTCCATCGCGCGCGCCAGCACCGGGCTGACCGTGTATCGCGCGGTGGGCATCGCGAACATCATGTGCAGGAAGTTCGCCGCGTAGCCGAGTTCGTTGCGCGGATAGACGAACGGGAAGCCGTGCGTGTACTTGTAGGTCCAGGCGGCGATGGTCGGCATCTTGGCGATCAGCCGCATCGCCGAGACCTCGCGATGCGCGGGATCGTTGATGTCGAGGCTGTCATGGTAGAACGCCGACAGCGCGCCGACGATGCCGCAGATCACCGCCATCGGGTGGGCGTCGCGCCGGAAGCCGTTATAGAAGTGGCGCAGCTGCTCGTGCAGCATGGTGTGGTTGTTGATCTCGTCGACGAAGGCCGCATGCTCGGCCTGGTTCGGCAGCTCGCCGTTCAGCAGCAGGTAGGCCACCTCCGGGAAGGTCGCCCGCTCGGCGAGCTGGTCGATCGGATAGCCGCGATGCAGCAGCACGCCCTCGTCGCCGTCGATATAGGTGATCTTGCTCTCGCAGGCGGCGGTGCCGCCATAGGCCGGGTCGTAGGTGAAGATGCCGAGCTCGCCGTGCAGCTTGCGGATGTCGGCGACCGCGGGTCCGAGCGTGCCGGTCAGCAGCGGCAGGCGGGTCGACTGGCCGGTGGCATCCAGGCTGATGGTGACGGAAGCGTTCGCGGTCACGCTCATGGATTGTTCCTGCTCCAGCTCGCCCTCGGCGATTGATGCGACAGGTCAAGATCTATGGCGAAGTGCGGGTGCTGGCAACGCCCGTGCTTCGCTTTCAGGGCTCGCGTTCAGGGCCGCAGCACGTCGGACAGCCGCACGCGCGACGGCGCCAGCGTCGACCAGTCTCCGTCGACGGAAAAATCGGCCAGCATGCAGGTCGGAAAGCCCTGCGCCAGCACCGGATTGAAGGCGCCGAGTTCCAGCGCCAGCTCGTGCAGGCCGGGGTTATGGCCGACCAGCAAGACGCTCGGTGCCGTGTCGGCCTGTTCGCGCAGGCTGTCGAGCAGGGTGTTCGCACTGGCCAAATAGAGCGTGTCGGAGAGCACGCAGCGCGTGCCGTCCTCGCCGTCGATGCGGAGCAGGTCGTAGGTCTCGCGAGTGCGTCGCGCGCTGCTGACCAGGGCGAGCGCCGGCCGCATCGCGTGGGCGCGCAACTGCTCGCCGAGGGCGGCGGCCTCGGTACGGCCGCGCTCGGACAGCGCGCGCGCATGATCGTGCGCCTCGGAGAGGCCCGGCTGGATGGTGAGCGCCTTGCCGTGACGCAACAGCATCAGCCGGCGCGTGCTCATGGCGGCGCATCGGGTGCCGGCTCCGCCGGACGGGCGATCGCCTCGTGGTGGCGGATCACCTCGCGGATCACGAAGGCGAGGAACTTCTCGGCGAAATCCGGGTCGAGCTGGGCCTCTTGCGCCAGCTCGCGCAGGCGGTCGACCTGCTGCGCCTCGCGCGCCGGATCGGCCGGCGGCATCGCGTGGCGCGCCTTGAGCTCGCCGACCGCCTTGGTGCAACGGAAGCGCTCCGCCAGCATGTGCACCAGGGCCGCATCGATATTGTCGATGCTGCGGCGCAGCGCCTGCAACTGCGTCATCGCCGGGACGGCGGTCGCAGCCGGCTCTATCGCTGACTGGCTGACGGACATTGCAACATTTGTGCGGGATCCGACCATGTCCGACAAGCCCAATCAAAAGGTTTGCAAAGGCGAGCCTTCGGCGGGGCTTGGGGCGGAGAGGCTGTGAAGCAATCCTGTCTGGGTGTGTGTGAGACAGTGTGAGACGATGGTGCCGACCTTGATCGGTGGGCGGCAGAGGCTAAGCGTCTGCAGACGTCGCTGACGATGGTGCGCCGTAACCTTGCGACCTGC
>CAXUCM010000134.1:0-9057 GCA_964249315.1 uncultured Acetobacteraceae bacterium
CCCCCCCCCCCCCCCCCCCCCCCCCCCCCCCCCCCCCCCCCCCCCCCCCCCCCGGAGCCCCAACCTCGACCGTCGGTGGAACGGGCAAACACCTGGTTCGTTGGTGTTCGTCCTGGCATGGCCGGACTTCCGGTCGTGCGCGTACAGCCCATGGAGGCGACATGCCTGCAGCCTTCGTCTGCATCACAGCGATGGCAGGCTCCGGCATACGCACGTCGAGGGCTGTGTCCTGTTTCCGCTGAGGCCTCATCCTGGAGAGCCAGGAGCAGTGCGAACTGCATGCAGCCTGTGTCGTCGAGCGCTTTTGCTGGGAGCGCTCGGGGCCGCCTGCAAGCCGGCGTCGCCACATGCTGCGGAGACGGCCGCCGCGCGGGCCGCTCCGCCAGCTCCTGGCGATAGCCTGGTATTGGCCGAGCCGGGCGCATCGTTGCGTCCTGTTGGGCCGGCCGACGTGCGACCGCATGCGCCACCCGTACGGGCCTGGCCGATGGTCCCCGGGTCGGGTCTGATACGCAACGGTACCCGGTTCAACCAGATCCTTCTGATATGGTCCGGCTCGGAAGGCAGCGGCAGGATCGCGGCCTACTCTGCCATCTGCACGCACGCCGGATGTATCGTCTCGGGGTGGAGCCAGGATGGGCGACTCCTGCTTTGTCCCTGTCACGGATCGGCATACGCCGCGGACCATGACGGTGCGGTCTTCCGCGGGCCGGCCGCCCGTCCGCTGCCGGCGTTGCAGGTCAAGACTGTCGACGGCGTCCTGATCGTGGCGTCTCCCTTCGACGGACGGATCGGCGGCGACACCAGCAGGACGATGTAGGCCTGACCTTTCGTCCGGCGCCGGAACGGGAACGATCGGTCAGGGATCATTGCGATCGATCACGCTGCGTCGTTTCTCATGTCATAAATCAATCATTGGCCATGTCGATCCCTGACGGATACCTGACAGCCGCGTCCATTGTTGGACCAAGCTCGCAAGCGGTCCGAGACCGCGCGTCGGCACCGCATCGTCGGCACGATAGCCAGGTGCATGAGCAAACGAGGGGGTGAAAGGCTCTGCCAGGCAGAGCGATCTGCGGCCGGGTCGCCGCATTGGAAAAACGTGTCATAAGGAACGATCATGAAGCGGCGCAGCATCACGCCTCTCAAAGTCTCCATGCAGTCCGTCATCGCGGCGGTTACGGCGACCTCGATGGTCACCGCGCCGATGCAGGCCTTTGCCCAAGCAAGTGCAGTCACGTCGAGTCCGGTCACTGCGACACCGATCCAGCACATCGTGGTCATCATCGGAGAGAACCGGACGTTCGACCACGTGTTTGCAACCTATACGCCGAAGAACGGAGTGACGATCAGCAACCTGCTGTCGAAGGGCATCATCAAGGCCGACGGTACCCCCGGTCCGAATTATGCGCAGGCTGCGCAGGCCGTTGCCGTCAATACCGGCAAGTACCGGATCAGCCCCAAGGACAAGGCGTCGTACAGCACGCTGCCGCCGGCGATGACGGATGGCGCACCGCAGAAGGCCAGTGACACCGATCCGCCGCCGTTCGCGACGCTTGCGGCCGCGAGCGCGATGGAGAGCCAGATCCATGACGGCATCGATCCGTCCGACTATCCTCTGCTCACCACCGGTGCCACCGGCCTTGCGAACGACAGCGTCGATACGCGTATCGCGAACGCGGCAAAGCTGCCGGACGGCCCATACCAGCTGACCAGCAAGACGCTGCCATACGACAGCTATACCGCCAGCCCGGTGCACCGCTTCTATCAGATGTGGCAGGAGACCGACTGCTCGATGAAGCATGCGACAGCGAAGAATCCGTCCGGCTGCCTCAACGACCTGTTTCCCTGGGTAGAGACCTCGGTGGGAACCGGCGGCAACGGCGCCGCGCAGGCCGCGAACTTCACCGATCAGACGACCGGCGAGGGCTCGGCCTCGATGGGCTTCTTCAACATGGCGGCCGGCGACGTCCCCTACTTCAAGAAACTGGCGGACGACTACACGATCAGCGACAACTACCACCAGGCGATCATGGGCGGCACCGGTGCGAACCATATCGCGCTCGGAACCGGCCTTGCGATCTACTACACGGACGGTCAGGGCCATGTCGCGACGCCGCCGAGCAAAGAGATCGAAAATCCCAACCCGCAAGCCGGCACCAACAACTACTACACGCAGGATGGCTATTCGGGTGGCTCATACACCGCCTGCGCCGACGACACGCAGCCGGCCGTGAAGCCGATCCGCGACTATCTCGGCTCGCTGCCCGGCAAGCATCCGCTCCGCTGCCAGGCCGGTGCCTATTACCTGCTCAACAACTACAATCCCGGCTATCTCGGCGACGGCACCATCAACACCTCGACCTTCACCATTCCGCCCTCGCCGGTGCCGACCATCGGCGACCGCCTGAACCAGGCCAACGTGTCGTGGAAATACTATGGCGCCGGCTGGAACAACTACGTCGCGAACCCGACCAGCGAACTCGGCGGCATCTACTGCAACATCTGCAATCCGTTCCAGTATGAAACGACGATCATGGCGGATGCGACGCAGCGCACGACGCATCTGAAGGACGTCACCGACCTCGACGCCGACGTCGCGGCGGACAACCTGCCGGCGGTCTCGATCATCAAGCCGGACGGTCTGCTCGACGGTCACCCGGCCTCCTCCAAGCTGAGCCTGTTCGAGGCGTTCAGCAAGCATGTCATCGACGAGATCAAGGCGAAGCCCGACCTCTGGGCCCATACCGCGATCCTGATCACCTTCGACGAGGGTGGCGGCTACTGGGACTCCGGCTACATCCAGCCGCTGGACTATTTCGGCGACGGCACCCGCATTCCCGCCATCATGGTCTCGCCGTACTCGGCTGGCGGCCATGTCTCGCACACCTATGCCGACCACGTGTCGTTCCTGAAGTTCGTCGAGCGCAACTGGCACCTTCCGACGGTGTCGCCGACCGGGCGTGACAACGACCCGAACCCGGTCACCACGAGCGCAAATCCGTACGCGCCCACCAACTCACCGGCCATCGGCGACCTGACCGACATGCTCAGCTTCGCCGCCAGTCCGTGATCCAGCCTTCCTGACGACCGGCACCGCGGCGCCCGTATCGGGCACCGCGGTGGCCCACATCCGGACCCGCCTGCCTTTCCGACTTCCTGCCTTCGGACCCGATGAACGTTCACCTGACAAGCGAACCGCCGGCAGCTTTGGCTGCCAACGCCAGCTTTTCCAACGCACCGCGCGTGGCCCGGCGGCTCGGAGAGCTGACCGCACTGCACCTGGCGCTGCTTCTCTCGACGTTCCTCCCCGCCCTGCTCGCATCCCCCTTGCTCGCGCACTGGCACGTGCGTTCGGCGCCACCGCTCGAGCTGCTCCCGGCAATGCTTCGGCTCGCTCGCGGCGCCCTGCTCGTCTCCCTTTCCGGTCTCCTCGCTGTCTGCCTCGTGGTTTCAGCCCGGGCGCGACGGCTGCATGATCCCGCATCCACCCTGCTCATGCGCGTGGCTGGGCCGCCGCAGGCCCTGCTGCTCTGTGCCGGCGCCGGCCTGGCGTTGCTGGCGTTGGGACGCTTCTGGATCGCGACGATCGCGCCCGATGCCTTTCCTGGTCCCGCGGGCGCCATCGTGCTGCTGTCGGCCGGCTTCCTGTTTGCCGGTTTCCTGCTTCTGGTGAGCGAACGGGCCGCCTGCCTCATCGATCCCGCATCCTTGCCCGAGGCGCACGCGCTCGCCGCGATGATGCGCCTGCCGGTGATCGTGCTGCCCGCCCTGGCACTGCTCTGTGCCCTCGAGGCGCGGCTCCCGCTGGCGGTCGCCATCGGGGAGCGCCTGCTCGCCGTGCTGGTCGCGGCCGGTGCCGTCGAGATGGCGATACGCACGCTCGTCGTATGGTATGCGCCGCCGCCGACGCTCGGCGCGCGCGGGGCCGTCGGCTGCCTGGTGGTGACCCTGCTCGACCCGCGCCGGCTCTCGCCGTCTGCCCTCGGCGTCGCGCTGAACCGCAATTTCGGCATCGACTTCGCCCGCAGCTGGGCACTTGCATTCGCGCGACGGGCGGCGCCGCCGGTGCTGGCGATGCTGCTCTGCCTGTGCTGGATCCTCAGCGGGGTGAGCCGCGTCGGGCTCAACCAGCGCGCAGTCTACGAGCGTTTCGGCGCGCCGGAGGCGGTGCTTGATCCGGGGCTGCATCTGCTGCTGCCCTGGCCGCTCGGCCGCACCCGGCTGGTCGAGTACGGCACCGTCCACAGCATCCTGCTGATCGACGGCGCACCCATCCAGGCTGGGGCAGCGGTCGCCGATCGCTCCACGGCCGAGGGCTTCGCGCCCGCATCCGCCAACCGGCTCTGGGACCAGTCCGGCACCGAGACGCCCTACCTGGTCGCGCGCGTCGACGAGGGTCAGCAGAGCTTCGAGGCGGTCAGCGTCGATTTGCGCGTGCTCTACCGGGTCGGGCTGTCGCCCCAGGCGGCACGCGATGCGCTGTACGTCACCGCGGATCCGCAACTGCTGATCCGTGTCCTGGCGCGTCGGCTGCTGTCGCGCCTGCTGGCCGTCCAGACCTTGTCCGACGTCATGGTCGAACGGCACGATCAGCTTGCCGGGTCGCTGCGCCGGGTGCTGCAGCTGCAGCTCGACCAGGCGCGCAGCGGGATCGAGATCGTCGGGCTGGTGGTGGATGCGCTGCACCCGCCGGCGGGTGCGGCCTCGGCCTATCGCGCAGTGCAGGCGGCGGAGATCGCGGCACGGATGGCGATCACCCAGGAGCGCGGTCGCGCCCGCAGCACCGCGAGCCTGGCGCTGCGGGACGCCCGCGAGACCCTCGACGCAGCTCAGGGGCAGGCCGCCGAGACCGTGCAGCTGGCACGCGCCGAACAGACGCGCATGCTGGCGGATGACCGCGCATGGCATGCCGGCGGCGAGGCGTTCCTGATGGAACGGCGCCTTGCCGACCTGCGGATCGGCCTCGGACATGCGCCGCTGGAGATCATCGACGAGAAGCTGCCTGCGCGCCTGCTCGACCTGCGCCCGGGCAGCCCGTCGCCGCCCAGTTTCGACCCTGATCAGGGAGGCCGTGCGCCATGAGCCAAGCCAGCGCCCAAGCCAGCTTCGTCGAAGCTCCGTCGCGGCGTGCGGACCGGACCGCGGGCCTCGGCCTGCGGCGCTGGGCCCGCTTCGCCGTCGCCGCCCTGATCGGCTTCGGGGCCGCCGCATTTTCCTGTGCGGTCATGGTGCCCGCCGGCGAGGCGGTGGTGATCACCAGCTTCGGCGCGCCGGTCCGCGTGCTGGTCAGGCCGGGCCTTGCCTGGAAGTGGCCGGCGCCGATCGAGGCCACGATCCCGGTCGATCTTCGCCTGCATACCAGCTCCGGCGGCCTCGCCGACGTCGGCACCCGGGAAGGCCTGCGTATCCTGCTGCAGGCCTATGTCGCCTGGAACCTGCCCGACGAGCCCGAGCGCATCCGGCAATATCTGCGCGCCGGCGGCAACGATCCGGATGAGGTGGCGCGCCAGTTGCGCTCGCTGCTCGGTTCGGCGTTGCAGGTCACCGCCAGCGAATTCGCGCTGTCCGACCTGGTCAACACCGATCCCGCGCGGGTGCGCCTCGATGTCTTCGAGCAGGCGCTCGCCGCGACCATGGCGCACCAGGCGATGGACATGTACGGGGTGCGGATCAGCCAGGTCGGCGTCGAGCGGCTGAGCCTGCCGGCGGAGACCCTCGCCGCGACGGTCGCGCGGATGCGAGCCGAACGCGAGACGGTGGCCGCCGAACGTAACGCGGACGGCCTGCGGCAGGCGGCAGCGATCCGCTCGGACGCCAGCCGGGATGCCCGCATGCTCGCCGCGCGCACCCGCGCCGAGGCGGCCGCGATCGAGGCCGATGCGCAGCAGAAGGCGGCCTCGCTCTATGGCGCCAGCTACGCGCGCGATCCGCAGCTCTACGCCGTGCTGCGCTCGCTCGATACGATGGCGGCCATCGTCGGTCCACGCACCCGGCTGGTGCTGCGCAGCGACTCCGCGCCGTTCAGCGTGCTGACGAACGGACCCGCCGACCCAGGCAAGCCGGTCGGGCGCTGACGCCCATGCATGTCGCGTCCAGCCCGCCGGCCGGTGCGCCCGCTCCCGGCAGCCCCGCTTCCCGCAGCCCCGTTTCCCGTAGCCTCGGGCCGCCTGGGCCGCTCGAGCCCGCGGACCAGGGTGCGATCGCGCAGTCGGTCGCGCTGACGTTCCGCATCCTCGGTACGGTGACCGCGCTGATGGCGCTGATCTGGACCTGCAGCAATATCCGGCAGGTTGCCTCCGATCGCACCGCAGTGGTCGAGCGGTTCGGCCGGGTCAGCCACGTGCAGCATTCCGGCGGCCTGCTCCTGGCATGGCCGGCTCCGTTCGAGCAGGTCCGCATGCTGCCGGCGCCGAGCCGACAGATCCCGCTCGCCGTCGCCGCCGAGGCCACCGCCGGCTACGTGACCGACGAGACCGATCTCGAGCTCGAGCCGACCGACGACGTGATCCACATGGAAAGCGACCGCGATGCCGCCAACGCCTCCTACCTGCTGACCGGCGACGGCAATGTCGTGCGTCTCGAGGCGACCTTGTTCTACCGGATCACCGACCCGTCCGCCTACGTGCTCTCGGAGAGCCATGTGGTTCCCGCGCTGCGCCGGCTGTTCCTGGCCAGCTCGGTGACGCTGGCAGCCTCGCACCGGCTCGACGACTTCCTGGTCGCGGAGCCGGCAGCCACCGGTCAGGCAGGGTCGGGCCTGGGCGATCCCATGCTGGTCGCGCGCCGCGAGGCGCTGCGCGGCGACCTGGTGAAGTCGATCAACCGCCGGCTGCAGGAGATCGGTTGCACCAGCGGGGATCTCGGCATCGAGGTCATGCGCACCGACCTGGTGGCGCTGCTGCCGCCGCGCGCGAAAGCCGCGTTCGATGAAGTGCTCACCGCGTCACAGATCGCCGAGCAGAACATCGCCGCCGCCCGCACGGACGCCGCCCATATCGCGCAGGAGGCCGATCGCGATCATGACCGGGTGCTCGACGACGCCTCCGCCGCGGCCGACGAGCGCATCCGCACCGCCGCCGCCGATGTCGCGCCGGTGACCGCGCTGCAGACGAGCCTGGCCGCGGATCATGCCGGGCCGGACGCGCGCTCGACGTTGCTGCTGCGCGCCTGGCGCGACCGGGTCGCCGCGATCCTGGATCGCGCCGGAAGCGTGACCGTGGTCGATGCGCACAGCGCCACGCAGGCGATCCTGCCGGGACCGGACGCGGCACAGGAAGCCCCGCGATGAGTGCCGTTCTCGAACGGACCGACCTCCACGGCAGGAGCGGGAACGACAGGGCCGGGGAGGGGTCCGGACCCGCGCCGGGGAGCGTTCCGGAGGCGCCTGGCCAGCCGCTGCGGCTGCTGAGCGGGCGCGAGCGCCTCTCGCTCGGCCTGCGCATGGGCCTGTCGATGCTGGCGGCGGGGCTGCTGCTGATTGCACTGCTCTGGCAGTTCGTCGTGCCGGACGGCCAGGACGTGGCGCAGCTGGTGGCAGCCTCCGCGGCGGCGCTGGTCGCCCTGCCGGTGCTGCAGGCGGCACTTGCCAGCCTGCGCGCGCCCTCGCTGCACGGCATGACCGACCAGCTCGTGGCGCTGGCGATGATCGCTGCCTGGGCGACCGGAGAGCTCATCACCGCCGCCCTGCTGCCGATCGTGATGATCATCGGCCATGTCCTGGAAGAGCGCTCCCTGCTCGGCTCGCACGAGGCGATCCGGGCGCTGGGCCGGCTGGTCGAGAACGTCGCCCAGCGGGTGCGGCCGGACGGCAGCACCGAGGCGATCTCGTCCAGCGCCTTGCAGCCCGGCGACGTGGTCATGCTGCGCGCCGGCGACCGGGTGCCGGCGGACGGGATCGTCTCCAGCGGACAGGCCTCGCTCGACATCGCCTCGCTCACCGGCGAATCCGTGCCGATCGAGGTCGGACCGGGCGACGAGGCGCTTGCCGGCTCCATCAACCTCGACGGGCTGCTGACGGTGAGCGTGCAGCGCATCGGCGGGCAGACCACGCTCGGCCGCATCATCGCCCTGATGGAGACCGCGCAGAACGCCAAGCCGCCGCTCACCCGGCTGCTGGAGCGCCATGCCGGCCAGTACATGGCCTTCGTGCTGCTGATCTCCGCCGTGGTGTGGTTCGCGACCGGCAGCAATGACGCCATGCTCGCCGTGCTGGTGGCCTCCTGCCCGTGCGCGCTGGTGCTGGCCGCCCCGGCTACGGCAATCGCGGCGATCGCGGTGGCGGCACGACACGGCATCCTGATCAAGGGCGCCGGCTTCCTCGAGCAGCTGGCAGAAGTCAGCGCGCTGGTGCTCGACAAGACCGGCACCGTGACCACGGGCAGGCTGGCGCTGGTGCAGGTGCTGCCCAGCGAAGCGACCGGGCCGGATCGGCTGCTGGCGCTGGCCGGCGCCCTGGGGGCTGCCAGCAGTCATCCGGTCAGCCGCGCGCTCGCGCTGCATGCGCCCGCGGTGCCGCTGGCGCCGCTCTCGGCGGTCCGCGAGGAACGCGGGTTCGGCATGCAGGGCGAACTGGATGGCAAGTGCGTCGCAATGGGGCGGCCGGAACTGCTCGCCCGCCTCGGGGTGGACCTGCAATCGGCAGCGGGCCGGGTGCCGGAGCATGACGGTCCGATCGCCGGCGTGTGCGAGGACGGGGCGTTGTGCGGCTGGCTGTTGCTGGCCGACACGCCGCGCCCGGAAGCGGCCGGCGCGCTGGCGGAGCTGCGCGGTCTGGGTCTCGCCCGGCAGATGCTGCTTACCGGAGACCGTGCGACCGTCGCCGCCCGAGTGGGCGGCAGCCTGGGGATCGGCGAGATCCATGCCGGGATGCTGCCGGCCGAGAAGATGGCGAAGGTGCTGGCGGAGATCGATGCCGGCTTCCGGCCGCTCGTCGTCGGCGACGGCATCAACGACGCGCTGGCGCTGAAGGCGGGGGCGGTCGGCGTGGCGATGGGGGCGCAGGGCACCGACGTGGCCCTGGCCTCGGCCGATCTGGTGCTGATGACCAGCGACCTG
>CAXUCM010000135.1:0-9000 GCA_964249315.1 uncultured Acetobacteraceae bacterium
CCTCGGTCGGCACCGCCGACGAGGCGGTCCGCATCATCCATGCCGGGATCGAGGCCGGCATCAACTTCTGCGATAATTGCTGGGACTATAACGGCGGCGAAAGCGAGATCCGGCTCGGCCGCGCGCTCGCCGGGGGCTGGCGGAACCGCACGTTCCTCATGACCAAGATCGACGGCCGCACCGCACAGGCCGCCGCTACCCAGATCGATCAGTCGCTCTCTCGTCTGCAGACCGACCATGTCGATCTGCTGCAATTTCATGAGATCATCCGGATGGACGATCCCGAGCGGGTGTTCGCCGCCGGTGGCGCGCTGGAGGCGGTGCTGCGGGCGAGAGAGGCCGGCAAGGTTCGCTACATCGGCTTCACCGGCCATAAGAGCCCGGCGATCCACCGCCACATGTTCGACGTCGCCGACGCGCATGGCTTTCATTTCGACACCGTGCAGATGCCGCTCAACGTGATGGATGCGCATTTCGACAGCTTCGAGCAGAGCGTGCTGCCGGTGGCGCTGGCGCACGGCACCGCGGTGATGGGCATGAAGGCGTTCGGCGATCCGTTCATCCTCGACACCAAGGTCGCCACGCCGATCGAGATGCTGCATTACACGATGAGCCTGCCGATCGCGCTGCAGATCACCGGCATCGACGGCATGCCGATCCTGCATCAGGCGCTCGAGGCGGTGCGCAGCTTCACGCCGATGACGCCGGAGCAGCGTGCCGCCCTGCTCGCCCGCACCGCCCAGCTCGCCGCCGACGGGCACACCGAGAAGTACAAGATCTCCAACCATTTCGACGGCACCGCCCATAATCCGCAATGGCTGGGCTGATGGTGTAGGCTTCCTGGCCCTGGTCCGTCGAAAGCCACCATGTCGGCCTCGTTCGCCATAGATGTGGCCGACGTCCAGGACGCTGCGGCCCGCATCGCCGGCGTCGCCGTGCGCACGCCGTTGCTCGAATACGCGGCCTTGAACGACCGGGTCGGCGGCCGCGTGCTGGTGAAGTTCGAGGGCGCGCAGCGTACCGGATCGTTCAAGTTCAGGGGCGCCTACAACCGCCTCGCGCGCATCGAACCCGCCGCCCGGGAAGCCGGCGTGGTGGCATGGTCGTCGGGAAACCACGCCCAGGGCGTGGCAGCGGCGGCGGCGCTGCTCGGCATGCCGGCCACGATCGTGATGCCGGCGGACGCGCCCCGGATCAAGATCGCGGGCACGAGGGCGCTCGGCGCCGGGATCGTGCTGTACGACCGCGACACGCAGTCGCGCGAGGCGATCGCCACGGAACTCGTGCAAGCCCGAGGCGCGACGTTGGTGCCGTCGTTCGACGATCCGTTCATCATCGCGGGCCAGGGCACCGTCGGTCTGGAGATCCTGGAGCAGGCGCAGGCGCGACGGGTGGAGCTCGGACGGCTGCTGGTCTGCTGCGGCGGCGGCGGCCTGGTCGCCGGCATCGCCACCGCGGTCAAGGCGGCAGAACCGGGCATCGACATCTACTGCGTCGAACCCGAGGATTTCGACGATACCGCGCGCTCGCTTCAGAGCGGCGTGCGCGAGCGGGTGGCGCCCGGCGCCGCCTCGATCTGCGACGCCCTGCTGGCTCCCTGTCCTGGCGCGCTGACCTTCCCGATCAACCTGGCGCTGCTGAGCGGCGGACTGGTGGTCAGCGACCGGCAGGTTCGCGCCGCGATGCGGTTCGCCTTCGAGACGCTGAAGCTGGTGGTCGAACCCGGCGGGGCGGTGGCCCTCGCGGCGGCGCTCTTCGGGACAAGACCGACGGACGATCGTGCCACGGCGATCGTCCTTTCCGGCGCAAACGTCGATCCGGCTCCCTACGCCGGCATCGTCACCGCTTGATCGACGACCGCGCGCTTCGCCGAATAGATGGATTCTCAAGGCTGAGCCTTGAGCGGGTCCAGGGCAGAGCCCTGGCCTTGACTGACGACGCAGCAACTCGCGCGGAACCCGACGTTATAGGTCGATGCAGGGCACGTCCGCGATAATCGTGATCGGCGCGTCGGCAGGCGGCGTGGAAGCCATCGGCAGGCTGGTCGCGGCGTTGCCGGCGGACCTCGATGCCGCCCTGTTCGTCGTGCTGCATATCGGTGCGCACCGGAGCGAGCTGCCGATCCTGCTGAACCACTGGAAGACGCTGCAGGCCAGTCACCCCGGCAACGGCGAGCCGATCCTGCGCGGACATATCTACGTGGCGCCGCCCGACCACCACATGGTGCTCGAGCACGGCGTGATCCGGCTGACGCGGGGACCGCGCGAGAACTGGGCGCGGCCCGCGGTGGATCCGTTGTTCCGCAGCGCCGCCCGGGCCTACGGCCCCGAAGTGGTCGGGATCATCCTGACCGGAGGGCTGAACGATGGCACCGCCGGCCTGTTCGAGATCAAGCAGCGCGGCGGCACGACGATCGTGCAGGATCCGGATGACGCGGCAGATCCCGGCATGCCGGGCAGCGCCTTGCAGCACGTCGCGGTGGACCATTGCCTGAGGCTGCACGACATCCCGCCGCTGCTGACGACGCTGGTCGCCGGAGCAAGGCCCGGTGCCGTGCCAGTCGTCGCCGCGACGGCGGACAAGGCCGGGAGCCAGGAGATGACGGCGGAATACAAGCTCGACGATCCCGTCGCAGTGACGTGCCCGGACTGTGGCGGCGCCTTGAGCCGGACCGAACTGGGCACGCTGACCCAGTTCCGATGCCATATCGGCCACGTCTATACCGCAGAGGTGATGGTGGCGGCGCAGTTCGCGGCGATGGAATGGGCGCTCGAGGCGGCGATGCGCTCGCTGAGCGAACGCGGCGAGCTCTGCCGCCAGATGGCCGACAGGAGCCGGGAAGCCAACGATGCGGGTTCGGCGGCGCTCTGGGCCGGCGCGATGCGCGAGGCCAAGGAAAGGACCGGCGTCCTCAGGCGGCTCCTCGAGCAGGAATGGATCCACCCGGGCGGGATCGCATCGTTGACGCCCTCAGGCGGGTAGCCCGGCGGCGGCCGGCACGGAGGTGGGCCGGCTGCAGAGTGCCTGCACGCGTGCCGAGAGGTCCCGGATCGTGAAGGGCTTGGTCAGGCGCGGCTGGTTGCGGAAGGCATCGGGAAGTGCCCAGTCGCCGTAGCCGCTGGCGAAGACGAACGGCACGCCGCGCGACATGAGCTGCTCGGCCACCGGGAAGGTACGACCGCCCCGGATGGTGACATCCAGTATGGCCGCATCGAGCCGCTCGCTGCGCGCCAGTTCGAGCGCCACGTCCAGCTTGCCCACCGGGCCGATCACGACGCAGCCCATGTCCTGCAGTGCCTTTTCGACATGCAAGGCAATCATCATGTCGTCTTCGACCACAAGGATGCGTTGGCCGGGCAGACGCGCAAGCGCGTTCATGATGTCCCTCCACCAGTACCCGCCTGGATCAGGCGGCCGATCTCGTCGTTGAAAGGCATCGAGATTGTGCAACGCAAGCCGCCGGCTGCAAATTCCCGATCGACCTCGGCGTCAAGCTCATGGGCCAGGGTGCGTTCGATCAGCGTCGTCCCGAACCCGCGCCGCTTCGGCACCGACACCGCGGGGCCGCCCGCTTCCGTCCAGGCGAGCAGCAAGGTCGCAACGTCCGCGTCCCTCGAGACGTTCCAGCGGATCGCCAACTTGCCTGAAGCAGCCGAGAGTGCGCCATACTTGACCGCGTTGCTGGCCAGTTCGTGCAGAGCCATGGCCAACGCCAATCCTGCCCGCGGCGTGAGGGCGATGTCGAGACCTTCGACGGCGACATGGCCGTCGCTGCGATCGTAAGGCGCAAGCTCGGTCTCCAGGATCGCCCGCAGCGAAACCTCGCCATGCCCGGACTGGGTCAGCAGGCTGTGCGCCTTGGCGATGGCCTGGATGCGGCCATCGACCTCGACGGCGAAGGCCTCGGGCGACGTCGTCGTCTTCAAGGTCTGTGCGATCACCGACGACACGATCGCGAGGATGTTCTTGACGCGGTGGTCGAGCTCGCCGAGCAGCAGCGTCGCCCTCTGCTCGGCCGCCTTGCGGGCGCTGATGTCGCGCGCGACCAGCGAGACGCCGGCGAGGCGCCCGCCTGCCTCCCGCACCGGCGAGAGGGTGACGGAAACCTCGATCCTCTGGCCGAGCTCGCCGATGCCTGCACATTCGAACATTGGCAGCTGCTCGCCGCGTTGCATGCTCGCCAGCATGCTCGGCCAATCCCAGGGCTGCGCCTGCTTGACCAACGCCGGCATCGGCTGACCGACGGCCTCGGCCGCCAGCGTGCCGAACAGGCGGGTCGCGCCGTCGTTCCAGCTCTTCACGGTGCCGTCGAGATGGTAGCCGATGATGGCGTCCTGCGAGGAATCCACGATCGCCGCCAGGCTGGCCTGGGCCTGCTCGTGCGTCTTGCGCTCGGAAAGGTCGACGAAGGTGATGACCACCCCGTCGATGACGTTGTTGAGGTCCCGGTACGGACGGACCTGCATGAGGTAGCTGCTGCGTCCGTCGGCCACCGTCACCTCGCGCTCGCGCGGGATCAGCGTCCTGAGCACGTGCTGCACGTCCTGACCCAGCCCGTCCCGGGTCAGGTGGCTGACGATGTCGGAGATCGGCCGCCCCTCGTCGCCGTCCCGCAGATTGAAGATGTCGAGCACGCGCGGCGTGAAGCGGCGGATCCGGAGGTCGCGATCCAGGAACAGGGTCGCGATCGAGGTGCTGTCGAACAGGTTGGCAAGATCGCTGTTGGATTGCACCAGGCTGTCGTTGCGGTTGTTCAGCTCCGCATTGATGGTCTGCAACTCCTCGTTGAGCGACTGCAGTTCCTCCTTCGACGTGACCAGCTCCTCGTTCGCCGATTGCAGCTCCTCGTTGACCGACAAATATTCCTCATTGGAGGATTGCAGTTCCTCGCCGGCCGCTTCCAGTTCCTCGGAGACGTCGCGGAGCCTGTCCTTCAGGCTGACGACCTCCCGGCTCAGGGCCTGGAACGCCTCGTCGCCCTCGTGCACGCCTTCGAGCGGCCGCAGGACTGCCTTGCCCGGGCCGGCGTCCTGGAACGCGACGACGAACAGGCCCTCGTCGCCGGCCCCGCCGATCGGCTCGACGATCAGGTTGACGAGATCGTAGCGCTCCTCGGTCTCGAAGGAGAGCTTCTCGTGCATCACGCGCTGTCCGGTCGCCCCGGACTCCTTGAGGGCGGAACGAACGGCCGCCCGCAGGTCGGTATGCAGGAGCGTGAACAGGTTCAGCGTGGCGACACCCGTCGCGGGCTGCACGAACTTCGCCGTCTGTCCGGAGAAGCGCAGGATATCGTGCTGGCGGCTGACGACGAAGAACGCCGGCGCATACGGGGCCATCGCGCGCGCCGCCTGCCGATCGATGTCGTCGCTGACCCCCCGCACGGTCGGCCTTGGCGCCATGTCCGCCGTGCGCGAGAGCAGGAAGCTCGGGAAGCCCGAGGGCGCGTCGCGCTTCGTGTAGAGCCGTTGACGCTTGTCCAGGTGTGCGAACAGGTGCGCCTGCGACGCCAGGCTTTCCGAAGGGCCCAGGAACAGGTGGCCGCCGGGCCGGAGCGCGTAGTGGAAGGTCGTGATGACCCGCTGCTGCAGCGACGGCTCGAAATAGATCAGCAGGTTGCGGCAACAGACCAGGTGGATGCGCGAGAACGGCGGATCCTTGACGAGGTCGTGCGTCGAGAACAGGCAGACCTCGCGGATGTCCTTGGCGACCCGGTAGCTGCCGTCCTCCTTGACGAAGCACGAGGCGAGCCGCTTGGTCGTCAGGTCGGAGGCGATCGATGCGGGATACAGTCCCGACCGGGCGAACGCGATCGCGCGGTCATCCAGATCGGTCGCGAACACCTGCACCTGGCGGTGGGACCCGGATCGGGTCAGGCCCTCCTTGAGAAGGATCGCGACCGAATACGCCTCCTCGCCGGTGGCACAGCCGGGGACCCAGACCCGGATCGGATCGGCGTTGCCGGCATCGGCCAGCAGGAGCGGCATCACCTTCGTTTCCAGCGCGTCGAAGGCCTCGCGATCGCGGAAGAACCGCGTCACGCCGATGAGCATCTCGCGGAACAGCTTCTCCGCCTCGTGCGGCTGCGTGCGAAGCTGTTCGACATAGTCGCCGACCTCGTCGGTCTGCAGTACGTGCATGCGGCGCTGGATGCGACGCATCAGCGTGCCCGCCTTGTAGTCGCTGAAGTCGCGGCCGAGCTTGCTGCGCAACACCGCGCAGATCTCCGACAGCTTGCTCGGCAGGTCCTGCCGGATGCCGTCCGGACCCTTGTGGGCGTCGCAGGTCGCCTTGTGCTGCAGGTAGTCGAGCAGCGCCTGCGCCATGTCCTCGACTTCCAGCACATGGTCGACGAAGCCGCCGGACGCGGCACTCGACGGCATGCCCTGCTTGGCGTGGTGGTCGAATTCGGCCTGGCTGAGCGTCAGGCCGCCATGTTCCTTGATCGCGGCGATGCCGAGCGCTCCGTCGCTGCCGAATCCGGACAGGATGATGCCCACCGCGTTCTCGCCCTGGTCCTCGGCCAGGGAGGTCAGGAACGTGTTGACCGACACGCGGCGCGCGGCGGGAGGCGCGGGACGGGCGAGGCGGAGCAACCCGTCGCTGATCGTCAGGATGGCATCCGGCGGGATGACGTAGACCTGGTCCGGTGCGAGCGCGGCCCGGTCCTCCGCGAGGCGCACGGACATGGCGGTGCGGCTGGCAATGATCGAGACCAGCGAGCTGTCATAGTTCGGGTCGAGGTGCTGGACGACGACGAAGGCCATGCCGGAAGCGGCCGGTACCTTCGAGAAGAACGTTCGCAAGGCATCGATGCCGCCCGCGGACGCGCCGATGCCGACGATCAGGCCGGAGCGTGGCCGGGCATCCGCTGGCGGGCTCGGGCTGGCCTGGCTACCGGCGCCGGGTACGCTTGGCTGCTCGGCATCACGCGCCATCGTATACCATCAATTCCGTCCCTCTGCTGACCCCGCGGCATGCCCTGTGCAATGTCTCGCTGGCCGGCACACCAATCTGGCCGCCCAGCTCGGTTAGTTACAACAACAACTCGACGGTGATTTGACGGTTGCATTTTGTTTATCGCCATCCTCTTGGGCCGCCATGACCCGAGCGAGGCCAGGGCGCTGCCCATCGATCCGCTTCGCGGCTCGATCGCTCAAGGCGAAGCCCTGAGAGTCCATTTGTTTGGATGGGCTGGTTTCCGAAGCCTCGGCTTCTGGCGGAGCCCGGCTTTTCCGGGCTAGGCGAGCGCCTGCTCGAGGTCGGCGAGGATGTCGTCGATATGCTCGATGCCGACCGACAGCCGCACGTAGCCGGGCGACACGCCGGTGGCGAGCTGTTCGTCGACGCTGAGCTGCGAGTGCGTGGTGCTGGCGGGATGGATCGCCAGCGAGCGCGCATCGCCGATATTGGCGACATGGTAGAACAGGCCGAGACGGTCGATGAAGCGGCGTCCGGCATCGGCGCCGCCTTCGAGCTCGAAGCCGACCAGGCCGCCGCGGCCGCGCGGCAGGTAGGTCTCGCTGCGTTGCCGGCCGATATCCTCGGGATGGTGCGACGGATGGATCACGCGGGTCACCCGCGCATGGCCGGAGAGGAAGCGGGCGACCGCCTCGGCGTTCTCGGAGTGCGCGCGCATGCGCAGCGGCAAGGTCTCGATGCCCTGCAACAGGAGAAAGGCGTTGAACGGCGAGAGCGCGCAGCCGAGATCGCGCAGCAGGGTGGTGCGCGCCTTCAGGATATAGGCGATCGGGCCGAGCGGTGCCGCCGCCTCGGTCCAGATCGCGCCGTGATAGGACGGCTCCGGCGTGTTCAGGGCGGGCTGGCGCTGTGCGTGCGCGGCCCAGTCGAAACTGCCGCCATCGACGATCAGGCCGCCGATCGAGGTGCCGTGGCCGCCGAGATACTTCGTCGCCGAATACACCACGATCGCGGCACCGTGGTCGAACGGGCGCACCAGCAGCGGGGCGGCGGTGTTGTCGACGATCAGCGGGATGCCGAGCGGGCGGCCGAGCTCGGCGACCTCGCGGATCGGAAACGCGCGCAGCTTCGGGTTCGGCAGCGTCTCGGCGTACCAGGCGCGGGTGCGCGCGTCGCTGGCGCGCCGGAACGCGTGCGGATCCGCCGGATCGACGAAGCGGGTCTCGATGCCCTGGTCGCGCAAGGTATGGGCGAACAGGTTCCAGGTGCCGCCGTACAGGTCGGTCGAGGAGACGATGTTGTCGCCGGCCCGTGCCAGGTTCTGCACGCTCAGCGCCGATGCCGCCTGTCCGGAGGCGAGTGCCAGCGCCGCGACGCCGCCTTCCAGCGCGGCGACGCGTTTCTCCAGCACGTCGTTGGTCGGATTCATGATGCGCGTGTAGATGTTGCCGAGCTTCTGCAGCCCGAACAGGGAAGCGGCGTCCTCGGCGCTGTCAAACTGGTACGAGGTGGTCTGGTAGATCGGCACGGCGACGGCGCCGGTGGCGGGATCCGCGCGCCAGCCGGCGTGCAGGGCCAGCGTTTCCGGCTTCCGGCTTTCGGGGGCGCCCATCGTGTCTGCTCCGGGATGCAGCCCGTGTGCTCGCGCACCCGACGCACGATGTCAACAGTTCCGTGGAACTTTGAAACAACGCTGATGAGTCGTTGATTTAATCGAAGGCGGCAGGTTTTGCTTACATTTCTTTAAACAAGGTGCTGTAGTCGGAGCCTCGCGCCCACCCCATCTGCATCGCAGGCCGCCACGGTGGCGGCACTGATCTACATCGAGCCACAGGCATGTCGCAGCTTCGCATCCTTCCAGGTCTGGCCCTTGTTCCGATCGTCTTGAGCCTCGGCGCCTGCGTGAACGCGCCGCCGAGCGGGCCGAGTTTCGTGGCGCTGCCGTCGGACGGCAAGACCTTCGACCGCTTCCTCAGTGAGGACAATTACTGCCGGCAGGTCTCCCTCAGCCGCAGCGGCTATTCGCCCGGCACCGGCGCGAACTCCACCGCGACGGGCGCGGTGCTCGGCACGGCGCTCGGC
>CAXUCM010000136.1:0-8993 GCA_964249315.1 uncultured Acetobacteraceae bacterium
GCGGGGTGGGGGGCGCTGTGGCCCCCGGGCGTCCCACGGTGGCCCGGCGGCCCCTCCCCCAGCGCCGGCCAGCTTTCGCTGGCCGACGACCTCGTCCAGGATTGCCTCGAACGCGCCTGGCGCGCCCGCGCGAGCCTGATCGGCGAGGAGGTGCCGTTCGCCTGGCTCTGCACCATCCTGCGCCATGCCCATATCGATTGGCTGCGACGGCACCGGCACGACCGGCAAGCGGTCGATATCGACGATTTCGTCGAGGCGATCGCAACCCCGTCCGGCGAGGACCGGCTGCAGACACTGGACCTGTTCGAGGCGATGAAGACACTGAACGCCGATCAACGCAGCATCCTGCTTCTCGCCGGCGTCGAGGGATTGAGCTACCAGGAGATGGCGCAGGAACTGGACATTCCGGTCGGAACCGTCATGTCGCGGCTGGCACGCGCGCGCCAGGCGCTTCGCGCCCGGCTCGACTTGCCGAGCGCGGTGCAGACGGTCGCCGGATCGGCCGGGAGGCCGAGATGAGCGACGGCCCCGCGATGCCGGATCCGGAGAGCGAGCTGCACGCCTTCGTCGATGGCGAGCTGCCGCCGGAGCGGCATGCGGCGATCGCTGCGCGCATCGAACGGGATCCGCACCTTCGCCGCCGCGTGCAGGAGTTGCGCGCCCTCGACGAGGCGGTCGGACGACTGGCCGGACCGCTGCTGAGCATGCCGGTACCGGAGCGTCTGCTGCGGGCAGCCTCAGGCCCGGCGGCGGCATCCGCCGATCGCGGCCGTGCGCGGCGCCGGAGGCTCGGTGTCGCGGCGATGGCGCTGGCGGCCTCGGTGGCGTTCGCCGTGCTCGTCGGCCGCGACCGGATCGGTCACCAGGCCGGTGCCGCGGACCCCATCGTCGCCGACGCGCTCTCGGCGCGCGACCGCACGCAGGCGCCGGTGCGCCAGGTCTCGTTCGGCGCCGCCGCCGACCCCGCCGCGGAGGACCGCTTCGTCGCCGCGGCGCTCGGACGCGGCATGCGCGCGCCCGACCTGCGCCGGGTCGGCTACACGCTCGTCGAGGCCGACCTGTACGAGGCGGCGCCGGGACGCACGGCCGGCCGTGCCGTGCAGCTGCGCTACGTCGACGGGCAGCACCATCTGTTCGCCGTCTACGTCCATCCAGGCGCCGGCCCGGACCGCTTCGCGCTGCTCCGGCAGCGTTCGGTCCGGATCTGCCTCTGGCAGAACGAGGACATGAGCGCGGTGATGAGCGCGGAGCTCCCGGTCTCCGCGCTGTTCCGGCTCTCCAGCATGACCTATTCGGCGCTGGCGCTGTGAGGCTTTTCCTACCGGTTGAAGTCCGTCGCCATGCCCTCGGGCGTATACGCGCTCTGCGGGTGCGGCCGGGTTATCCGGAACAGGCCGTCGGGCTTGCCGAAGGCGAAATCGTAGACGTAGGCATGGTATTGCAGGTCGTAGACGAACTGGCTGCCGAGGATGACCGCCGGGATGTCGGGGATCAGGTCCATCGCACCCTGGCTGAACTTCCACAGCCGGCCCTCGCCGTCCCACTCGTCGGCATAGACGGCGAACCAGCTATCCTCGTCGATATAGAGCCGGCGATGCGGCACGATGTGTTCGCGTCCGGCCGCGAGCCGGCCGTCGACGACCCAGACCCGGTGCAACTCGTAGCGCAGCACTGAAGGCTCGGCATGCTGGCTGCCGAGCACCCGTCTCGCCGGCAGGTCGGACAGGTGGTTGTTGTAGGGGATGAACATCTCCCGCTTGCCGAGCAGGGTGAAATCGTAACGATCGAGACCGCCGCTGAAGATGTAGTAGTCGTCGAAGCTCTCCAGCCCGGATGCGTCCGGGTCCGGCGTGTCGTAGGACAGCGACGGCGACTTGCGGACGCGGCGCTGGCCGGCCAGGTACTCCCAGGAGGCGAACCTCGTGCGCGCGACATCGAGCGGCTGGCGCGTGATGTAGCCGCTGCCGGCGCGATCCGCGGGCCAGATCTGCTCGTCCCGGCGCTGGAAATAATAGGGTCCGACGGACGCCGTCGACAGGCCGGCCTGGTAGTATGGGAAGTCGACGATCTCCTCGCGGGCGCTGGTCTGCTCGATGCCGCGGCCGTCGAACATCACGTAGGTCTGCAGCCGCGTGTCGCGCGAGCCGCCCCAGTAGGCGAGCAGATGGTTCCAGACCACCTCGCAGCCATCCTTGGGCATCGGATAGGGAATGCCGCCGGAGGCGTCCGCGACGCCGAAGCGGCACCCCTGCGCCACCGGATGCGCCGAGGTCGCGTTGCGTGCGATCGCGTCATAGACCGGCTGCGGCAGCGACGCGGTGCGATGGGTCGGGTAGATCTCCATGCGGTAGTCCGGATAGCGGGCGAACAGCGCCACGGCGCCGTCCGGAAGCTGGCCGGCATAGCGCGCCACGTTCGCCGCGGTGATGGAGAATAGCGGTCGTTCCGCGGCCAGGCTGGCCGCCGCCTCCCGCGCCCGGCCGGTCGAGCCGGCGCCGCCGTTCCAGGCCGGGATCGTCCCGCTTGCATTTCCCGGGCGTTCCGCTCCAGTGGGCGTCAGGCCGGCTCCCAGGACGGCCGACTGCACGTTAGCTGCCACGCTCGCGGTGGCCGGAGCCGCCAGCATGACCGCTCCCAGGGCGACGGTCCTGATCAGCATCATCGCCGCCCTCGTCCTCCTGCCACGACAGGCCTGCGCATGGCAGCTCTGGACGGCGAGCGACGGCACCTCGCTGAGCTGGAACACCACCTTGCAACAGACCGAGGCGTTCCGTCTCGAACCGGCCAATGCAGCCCTGCTGCTCGATCCCAACGGCGACGACGGCGACCGCCATTTCAGGCCTGGACTCATCTCGAGCCGCACCGATCTGTTTTCAGAGTTCGACTATAGCGAGCAATCGTTCGGCGCGCGCGTCAGCGTCGCGGGCTGGATCGATCCGGTCTATCTGGGCCGCAACGACAACGACGACGCCGCCAGTTTCAATCCGGTCTCGAAGCCGCCCGGCAGTTTCCCCGATGCCGTCCGCACCCTGCACGGCCTGCAGGCGGATCTGCTCGATGCCTTCGTGCATGGAAAGTTCATGATCGGCACGGTCCCGCTGACGCTGCGCGTCGGCCGGCACACCCTGATCTGGGGCGAGAGCCTGTTCTTCGGCGGCAACGGCATCGCCTCGGCCCAGGCGCCGACCGACGTGATCCGCGCCCGCAGCGTCCCCGACGCGACCGCGCGGGAGACGTTCCTGCCGGTCACCCAGCTCTCCGGCTCGGTGCGGCTCGGCCCCGGCCTGTCGCTCGAGTTCTACGACCAGTTCGAGTGGCGCCGCGACCGGCTTCCCGGCGTCGAGAGCTACTTCTCGACCACCGACATCCTCGACCAGGGCGGCGAGCGCATCCTGCTCGGCGGTGGCTCGCTGCGCCGGACCGCCGACGCCACGCCGGACGCGTTCGGGCAGGCCGGTGCGGCACTCCGGGCCGGCGACGGCCTGATCGATTGGGGCGTGTATGCGCTGCAGGCGGATGCGCGCACGCCGCTGGTGATGGTCGATCGAGCCCGCGGCACCTACCATCTCGACTTCACCGGCCGGAGCAGGATCCTCGGCGCGAGCCTGTCGACCTTCGTCGGCAATGACGCGCTGGCCGGCGAGCTGTCGTTCCACCAGGGCGTGCCGGTCGGCGTGCCGGGCGGGCTGCAGGCGTCCGGTTCCGGTCCGCCGCCGCGGGCCGACAGCGTGAACGCGCAGGTCTCCCTGGTGTCGCAGCTGCGGCCGAGCCGCCTCTGGGACAGTGCGGACCTCCTGGCCGAGCTCGCCGGCAACACCGTCCTGCAGGCCTCGCATGACGCCGCCTCGGTCTCCGCCGCCGGCAGCACGACGATGGCGGCCGAACTGCAGCTCGTCCTGCACGAGTTCCACGTCCTGCCGTCGATCGATCTCGCGCCCTCCGCGACCCTCGCCTACGGTCTGCTGGGGCGTTCCGGTATCGATACGGAGATGGTCCAGGGCAGCGGTTCGCTGACGCTGGCGCTGAACCTGGACTACCGCACGGTGTGGCACGCACGGCTGCAATGGACGCACTTCATCGGCGCGCCGTCGGCACAGCCGCTCGCCGATCGGGATTTCGCGGCGATCGACCTGGCGCGCAGTTTTTGAAGCAAGGCCAGGGCTCTGCCCTGGACCCGCTCAAGGCTCAGCCTTGAGAATCCATTTAGTGATCGGGGTCTGGGGCCTGGGGCCCCGGCGGGTTCAGGCCAGAGCCCTGGCCTAGGCCGCGCTGGTGCGGCGCGGGGGACCGGCGGTGGGCAGCACGAGGGCTTCCTCGGCGCGGGTCAGCACCGTCAGCAACGCCTCGCGCAGTTCGGTGAGCTTGCGCTCGTTGGTGATCTTCAGGCCGAACACGTCCTTGACGTAGAACACGTCGACCGCGCGCACGCCGTAGGTGGTGATGTGCGCCGAGGCGATCTGCATGCTCTGCCCGCTGATCGCGTCGGTGACGTCGTGCAGCAGGCCGGGGCGGTCGCGTCCGTTGATCTCGATCACCGTGTGGGTGTTCGAGGCGCGGTTGTCGACCACCACGCGCGGCGGCACGTGGATCGCGCGCATGCGTCGGCCCAGGCTCGTGCGCGACACCCGCAGGATCTCGGCGGCGAGGTCGAGGCGGCCGGCCAGCGCCTGCTCCACCAGGCTCGACAGCCGGGCCAGGCGGTGCGGCGCGTCGAACGTGCCGTCGGCGGCGTCCTGGATCCAGAACGTGTCGAGCGCCATGCCGTTGGTCATGGTGTGGATGCGCGCATCCACGATCGAGGCGCCGGCGACGGCGAGCGCGCCCGCGATGTGGGAGAACAGGCCGGCATGGTCGGTAGTGTAGACGGTCACCTCGGTCACCGCGCGCGCCGGCAGCGGCTGCGTCTCGACGGTGAGCGGTGCGTCGCGCTGTTCGGAGTCGCGGATCATGCGGGCGTGGCGCACATGCGTCTCGGCGTCGAAGGAGAGCCAGTAGCCGCCGTAGCCGAGGGCGAGGAAGCGCTCGACCTCGCGCGACGAGAAGCCCTCCTCCTCGAGCAGGACGCTCGCCTCCTCCTTGGCGCGCGCCACCCGGACGTCGCGCTCGGTGGTCGACAGGCCGCCGGCCAGCACCTCGGCCACGCGCGTGTAGAGCTCGCGCAGCAGCGCCGCCTTCCAGGCGTTCCACACCTTCGGGCTGACCGCGCGCATGTCCACCACGGTGAGCAGCAGCAGCAGCTTCAGCCGTTCCGGGGACTGGATGGTGTCGGCGACGTCCAGGATCGTCTTCGGGTCGTCGATGTCGCGCCGGAACGCGGTCTGGCTGAGCAGCAGGTGGTGCAGCACCAGCCAGGAGACGGTCTCGGTCTCCTCCGCCGACAGCCCGAGCATCGGGCAGATCTCCAGCGCCATCTCCGAGCCGAGCTCGGAATGGTCGCCGCCGCGTCCCTTGGCGATGTCGTGCAGCAGCACGGCGACGTAGAGCGCGCGCCGCGACTGCAGGTCCTCGACCAGCATGTTGGCGACCGGCGCCTCGTCGGCCAGCGCGCCTGCCTCCATCGTGCCGAGGATGCGCACCGCCTCGATGATGTGCTCGTCGACGGTGAAGACGTGGTAGGTGTCGAACTGCATCTGCCCGACGATGCGCGACCAGGGCGGGATCAGCCGCCCGAGCAGCCCGGTCTCGTTAAGCACGTGCAGCCAGCGTGCGCCGCCGACCTCCTCGCTCGCGGCAGGCGGAATCTCGGCGCCCTCGCGCGCGATCCGGCCCGGGCGCGCGTCGCGCGTCGCGGCCTCGCGCCGGTGCGGGCGCTCGCCGCAGATCAGCTCGAGCAGGATCGCGGCGGCCTGCGGATCGCCGCGGAGGCTGGCCGCACGACGCTCGCAGCGGATCAGCTCGTGCATCGCCAGCGGATGGATCGGACGTCGGCGCGCCGCGGCCAGCGCCAGCAGCTGCAGCATCCGGATCGGCTCGCGGTCGAAATCGACGCCCGGCGCCGGCAGGATCTGCCCGTCCGACAGCATGAAGCCGGCGGCAGCCATCGCCGCATCGGTCTCGGCGGAGTGCGCCGGCGGCCCGAGCGCCTCGCGCAGCACGGCGGGCTCCAGCACGTGCGTCAGCCGCATCACCTCGCGCGCGGTGAGGAAGTAGTGCCGCATGAAGCGTTCGACGCCGACCTGGCGGCCGTGCCGGGTGTAGCCCATGCGCGCGCCGACCACCGGCTGCATGTCGAACGTCAGCCGTTCCTCGGCGCGTCCGGCGACGTAGTGCAGGTGCAGCCGCACGGTCCACAGGAAGTCCCAGGAACGCCGCGCCCGCTTGGCTTCCTGCTCGGTCAGCAGGCCGCCGTTGGGAGCGCCGGGCCCGACCAGGTCGCGGGTCTCGCCGATGCCGAAGGCGTAGCGGCACAGCCAGTACAGCGTCTGCATGTCGCGCAGCCCGCCGCGGCCTTCCTTGATGTTCGGCTCCACCAGGAACGGGCTTTCGCCGAACCGCGCGTGACGCAGCACGCGCTCCTTCTGCTTGGCGGCGATGAAGCTGCCGGGGCCGGCCTGCACGTTGGCAATGATGCTGCGCGCCTGGAACGTCGCGAACAGGGCGCCGTCGCCGGCGATCCGCCTGGCATCGAGCAGCGCGGTGCGTATCGTGGTGTCCGCTTCCGCCTCGGCGAGGCACTGCCCGACCGAGCGGGTGGCGTGGCCGACCTTCAGCCCCAGGTCCCACAGGAAATACAGGATGAACTCGACCACGCCGAGGATCTCCGGCGAGGGCGCATCCTCGGTCAGGAACAGCAGGTCGATGTCGCTGAACGGCGCGAGCAGGCCGCGTCCGTAGCCGCCGGTGGCGGCGACGCTGAGGATCTGGCCCGAGGCGGCGTCGGCGCGCGCGTCGTGCCTGGTATAGTCGTGCAGGGTCAGGATCATCCCGTCGGTCAGCGCGGAGAGCAGCGTCGCCGCCTCGACGCCGGACAGCGCCTGCTGCTCGAACGCCTCGCGCACGCCCTGCTGGACCCGGGCCAGGTGACGGCGGAACAGCCCGAGCGCGACGTCGCGCGCGATCGGCGCGGCCGCATCGGCGGGGCTGGCGAGCGAGGCGGCGAGCAGGCGGGTGACATGCTGCGGATCGGGCAGGATGGCCGGATCCGGCGACCGGGAGGAGAGGGACGAGAACTGCGGCATCAAGGCTGACCTTAGCCCCTAATCGCCGGCTCGGACAGGAACATCGTGCAATGCGGAATGTTTGGCACGCAGCGCATACAGCGCTTCCAGCGCCTGGCGCGGCGACATCCGGTCGGGCTCGAGCGCTGCCAGCGCCGCGAGCAGTTCGGACAGCCTTGACGCCTCGCCGAGCTCCCCCGGCACGGCTGCGAACAGCGGCAGGCTGGGTGCCACCCTGGCATGCTGGCCCTCCAGCGTCGCCAGCAGCCGGGCGGCGCGCGCCACCACCGGCGCCGGCACGCCGGCCAGGCGCGCCACGTGCACGCCCCAGCTGCGCCGCGCCGCGCCCTCGACCACCTCGTGCTGGAACACCACCTCGCCCTTCCATTCGCGCACGCGCATGGTGTGCGCGCGCATCCGCGGCAGGCTCTCGGCGAGCTGGGCCAGCTCGTGGAAGTGGGTGGCGAAGATCGTCCGGCAGCGGGTGTGCGAGTGCAGCGCCTCGAGCACCGACCAGGCGATCGCGAGCCCGTCGAGCGTGCCCGTGCCGCGGCCGATCTCGTCCACCACCACCAGCGAGCGCGGTCCGGCGAGGTTCAGGATCGCCGCGGTCTCGGTCATCTCGACATTGAAGGTGGTGGCCCCGCGGGCGAGGTCGTCCGAGGCGCCGACGCGGCTGAACAGCCGGTCGACGATGCCGATCCGTGCCGACGCCGCCGGCACCGGCAGCCCGGCCTGGGCGAGGATCACCGCGAGCGCGGTCTGCCGCAGGAAGGTCGACTTGCCGGCCATGTTCGGCCCGGTCAGCAGCATCACCCGCCGCTCCTCCGAAAGGTCGCAGCCGTTCGGGGTGAAGCTCTGCGAGCGCGGCAGCGCCGCCTGCACCACCGGATGGCGGCAGCCGCGCAGCGCGAAGCCGGCATCGTCGCCGATCTCGGCCCGGCACCAGGTGCCGCCGCCGGCGAGGCGGGCGGCGGACTGCATCACGTCGAGCAGCGCCAGCGACTCCGCGATCGCCGGCAGCGCCGGCTCGGCCAGGGTCGCCTGCACCAGGCTGTCCCAGACCAGCCGCTCGCGCGCCGCCGCCCGCGCCCCGGCCTCGTTGATACGGCGGTCGAGATCGGCCAGCGCGTCGGTGCTGAAGCGGGCCAGGCTGGCGGTGCCCTGGCGCAGGATCACGCCCGGCTGCGACGACAAGGCTGCAGCGGCGGCGGCCGGCGCCTCGATCACGTAGCCGAGCTGGGCGTGGTGGCGGATCTTCAGGCTGGCGACGCCGTAGCGCTGGGCGTAGTCGTTCTGCAGCCCGGCGACGACGCGCCGGCTGTCGTCGCGCAGGGCGCGTTCGGCGTCGAGCTCGCCGTCATGGCCGGCGGCGATGACCCCGCCATCCTCCAGTCGCGCCGGCAGGTCCAGCGCGAGGGCCGCGTCGAGCTGCCGGCGGAGCGCCGTCGCCCGCTGCAGCCGGGCACGTGCGCGGGCGAGGATCGCGGGCAGGATCTCGGCGTCCAGCGCCGCCGCCGCCTCGGCCGCACAGGCGAGTCCGAGCCGGACCGCGGCGAGGTCGCGCGGCTGGCCGCGTCCGACCGAGAGCCGGCCGAGGGCGCGGGCGATGTCGGGCGCGCCGCGCAGCGCTGCGCGCAGTTCGGTCGCGGCCCGGCTCTCGGCGGCGAGCCAGACCCAGCCCTCCTGCCGGGCGCCGATGCGGGCGATGTCGGTGAGCGGGGCGGCGATCCAGCCGGCCAGCGCCCGGGCGCCGGCGGCGCTGATGGTGTGCGACACCGCCGCGAACAGCGTGTGCGCGGTGCCGCCGTCGCGCGCGACCAGCAGCTCGAGGCT
>CAXUCM010000137.1:0-297 GCA_964249315.1 uncultured Acetobacteraceae bacterium
GATGCGACGGCTCGTTGCGACGCTCCGCCACCGGCGCCGGCGAAAGCGACGGCGCGTCGGTCTCGACCAGGATGCGGTCGTCCGGGACGATGCGGGCCAGCGCGCGCAACGCCTCATGGTCCGGATACGTCAGCAGGCCGGAGAAGGAGAGCATGTGGCCGAGCGAGAGGCTGGTGCGCGCCAGCGCCTCGCCGCCGGAAAAGCAGTGCATCACCACCGGGAACGCGCCGCGCGCATGCTCGCGCAGCAGCATCTCCGCCATCGCCGCATCCTCGCGCACCGAATGGATCACCAGCG
>CAXUCM010000137.1:307-8934 GCA_964249315.1 uncultured Acetobacteraceae bacterium
TGCGTGATGCGCGCGGCATCGATGTGGACCTGGAAGCTGCGCAATTGCGCCGCCCACGAGGCGTGGCCGAGGCAGCGATCGAGCCCGGACTCGCCGATCGCCGCGACCTTGGGATCCGCGGCCAGGCGGACCAGCTTCTCGACGCTGACATCCGTCTCCTCGTCGGCGAAATGCGGGTGCGTGCCGACGGAGCACCAGACGTCCTGGTACCGGTCGCAGACCGCGCGGACGCGGCCGAAATCGCGCACGCGGATGCCGATGGTGAGGAAGCCGCCGATCGCCTCGCTGCGTGCGCGCTGCATGACCTCGTCGAGATCGCCCGCGAACTCGTCGAAATCGAGGTGGCAGTGGCTGTCCACCAGCATGGCGCATCGGCTCCCGCAGCGAGCCTCGAGCCTACCAGCAGCGACGAGGATCGGAAAAGCCGATAGAGCATCATCCGTTCAGATGAAATCATCTGAACGGATCAAGATGCTCGCCAAAACAACAAGCTAGAGCGGGTTCCGCGAGCGGATGCGAACGGACGCTCTAGCCAGCGCGGTATGCCCATGCTGCAATGATCGGGCACGGGTGCGAGAGGATGCAGCATTGAGCCAGCCCGGAGCCGACCTGCAGACGCCGCCGGTCCGGCGCTCCGCGCGCGCGCTGTTCAACGTGCACGCGCACGGCTCGACGTTCGCGCGCGAGATCGTCGCCGGCTTCACCACCTTCGGCGCGATGAGCTACATCGTCGTGGTCAATCCGGCGATCCTCGCCGCCACCGGCATGGACCTGCACGCGCTGATCATCACCACCGCGCTGGCGGCGATGATCGGCACGCTGATCATGGCGCTGTCGTCGAACCTGCCGATCGCGCTGGCACCGGGCATGGGCTCGAACATCGTCTTCGCGCAGGTGGTCGTGCTGCGTCTGGGCGTCTCGTACCAGACCGCGCTGGCGATGGTGATGACCGGCGGCGTCCTGTTCGTGCTGCTCTCGGTAACCCGCCTGCGGGCCAGGCTGGTGCAGGGTTTTCCGAACTCGATCCGGCTCGGCATGCAATGCGGCATCGGCCTGTTCATCGCCTATCTCGGCCTGAAGAATGGCGGCCTCGTCGTGCAGGGCGCGCACGGCGTCTCGTTCGGCCACCTGCGACAGCCGGCGGTGATGCTGGTGTTTCTCGGCATGCTGGCGACGCCGGTGCTGATGGCGCGGCGCGTCCCCGGCGCGCTGCTGCTTTCCATCATCGTGCTCAGCCTGATCGGCCTGTTCGTGCCGGGCGCCCACGGTCGGCCGCTGACCGCGCATCCGTCGCATTTCGCGAGCTGGCCGCGCCTGCCGCACCAGTTGCTGTTCGCCGCCGACTTCCGGCAGTTCGCCGCGCACTTCTTCGTCCTGCTGCCGATCGCGCTGTACTTCTTCCTGTCGGACTTCTTCTCCGCCACCGCGACGCTGATCGGCGTCACCCGTCGTGCCGGGCTGATGGATGCGATGGGGCGCATCCCGAACGCGCAGGCCGCCTTCACCGCCGACGGCGCCGCCTCCATCGTCGGCGCCATGCTGGGCAGCTCGACGGTGGCGGCCTACGTCGAGTCCGCCGCCGGCGTGGAGAGCGGCGGACGCACCGGCCTGACCGCGATCACGGTGGCGCTGCTGTTCGGGCTGTCGCTGTTCTTCTGGCCGCTGATCGCGATCATTCCGCCGCAGGCCACGGCGCCGGCGCTGGTGCTGGTCGGCGTGCTGATGATGGAAGGCATCCGCGACCTCGACACCACCCACCCGGAAGACGCGATCGCGCCGATCCTGATCCTGCTCCTCGTCGTCGTCACCACCGACCTGATGATGGGCCTGTCTTCGGGCTGTTTCGTCTACACGCTGATCGTGCTGGCGACGGGTCGGTGGCACAAGCTGACGCCGATGCTGCTTGCCGTGGACGCGGTGCTGCTGCTTTACGTCGTGCTGATCAACACCGCGATTTAAGGCCAGGGCTCTGCCCATTGATCCGCTTCGCGGCTCAATCGCTCAAGGCGAAGCCTTGAGAAGCCATCAGAACGAGACGTGGCCCTCGACGCCGACAAGGCGGGGGTCGTTGATGAAGCCCTCCAGGTTGTCGAAGTCGATCGAGCCCACGGTGACGATGCGGTCGAGCACGTTGCGCACGAAGACGTCGACCTGGTAGTGCTTGGCATTGTTCCTGTAGCCGAGCGCGAAGCCGCCGAGCAGCAGCGCCTTGCCGTCGAACTCGACCGAGCGATACAGGCTGAAATCCTCGCCGCTGCGCCACGACCAGTCGGTCGAGAGGAAGATCTCGTCCTGCCGGCGCAGCGGGATCGCATAGCGCGCACTGCCGTTGAGCACGAAGCGCGGCGCGAACGGCAGCGGGTTGCCGTTGACGCGCGCGTTATGCGTGACCGGATCGATCGGGTTGAGCACGGTGCAGCCATCACCGCAGGCGGCCACCTCCAGGTTCGGGTCCTGGATCTCGGTGAAGTTGTAGCTGGCGTTGCCGCTCATGGTGAGATGCGGGAACGGCTGCAGGTCGAGCTGTGCCTCCAGGCCGCGACCGATCGCCTTGCGGGCGTTGACCAGCTCGGTGATGTCGGCGGTACCGCCCGAGGCGGTAAGCTGCAGGTTGTCGGTGTCCCACATGTAGGCGTCCGCGGTGAAGATGGCGCGGCGATCGAACAGCGCGCCCTTCAGGCCGACCTCGTAGGAGGTGGTGGTCTCCGAACCCGCCTTGGAGAGATAGTTCTCGTCGGTGATGCGTCCCTGGATGCTCGGTTCGAGATAGCCGGTGGCGGCGCGGAAATAGGCGTTGATGCCGCTGGTCAGGGCATAGACCGCGCTCGCATCCCAGCTCACGTTCGCGGCGTCGGCCTTGGTGCCGAGCTGCAGGAAGCCGTCGCCGCCGAACTGGCGCACCGCATCGAAGGTGCGGAAGTCGGAGGTGTAGCGCACGCCGCCCTCGATCTTGAGCTTGTCGGTGATTCGCACGGTCGCGGAATCGAACAGCCCCACGGACTCCGTGCTCTGGCGCTCGTTCGCCTGGGTGGTGAGCTGCCCGACCGGCGAGAAATCCTGGTCGTAATTGTCGATATATTCGTGGAAGTAGTACACGCCGGCCTGGTTGAACAACCGGCCCCAGTTGTTCGCCGACAGCCGCAGCTCCTCGGTGAACTCGTCGACCGCCGGCGTGATCGTCGCCGTCTCGACGTCGAACGGCACCAGCGGCGGCGCGCCGCCGTCGATGTCGCCGCGCGACTTGATCGCCGCGTGCTCGTAGGCGCTGATGAAGTCGATGCCGTAGCCGGCGAAGTCCTTGTGCACCGTCACGTGGCCGCCGCGCGTGTTGACGTCCTGGTAGTTGTCGCCGTCGGTGCTGACCTGGTTCGGATCGAACCCGGGCACCAGCGCGTTGCTGCCCTTCTCGACGATGTTGGCCCGGAACAGCGTCGCGGTGCCCTCGAGGTGACGCACGTCGGCCTCGAACAGCACGTTGAAGCTGTCGTCGAAATGATACATTGCCTGGAACCGGCCGGCGAGATCCTCGAAGCCTTCGAAGTCCTGCCGCCACCGGTAGCCGCCGGTATAGTCGTTGCTGACCCAGTTGTCGCGACGCTGGTTGATGATCGAGATGCGGACGTCGAGCTTTCCCGGGATGACCGGCGCGTTGACCACGCCGGTGGTGGCCAGCGTGTTGTAGGTGGCGTAGGACTGGTCGAAATACCCCTCGAAATCGTCCGTCGGGTGCCTGGAGGTGATCCGCAGCACGCCGGCCGGCGTGTTGCGGCCGAACAGGGTGCCTTGCGGACCGGCGAGCACCTCGACATCGTCGATGTCGAAGATCGGGAACGATTTCAGCAGCGGGTTTTCCAGCACGACATCGTCGTAATAGACGCCGACCGGCTGTGCCGCAGTGATGTCGAAGTCCGGATTGCCGAGGCCGCGAATGTACAGGCGCGGGAAGGTGCGGCCGAACGAGGATTCGATGTTCAGGCTCGGCACCCGTGCCGCGAGCGAACGGATATCGCCGCCGGCGGTCTGGATCGTCTGCAGCGCCTGCGCGTTGAGCCGGCTGACCGATACCGGCACGTCCTTGTTGCGCTGCAGCCGGCGCTGCGCCGTCACCAGGACCTCCTGTTGCGGCTGTGCTGCGACCGCGCCTCCGGCCTGAGTGCCGCCTTGCGTGGTCTGAGCATGCGCGGCGATCGTGTTGCCTAGTAACAGGGCGGCAAGCGGTGCGATGCTGCACACTCGGTAAGCGGGTCGCGCCCGTTCAGGCTGACGCATAGTCTCATCATCTCCGTGCGACGCGGCAGTCCAGTCGCCGGTTCGTTGCGAGTCCGAGCAAGCCTCGTGCCAGGCATGCATCCTGCACGAAGTCTCGCGACCAAGACGGAGGATGCGATGCGATTCTGGCGGCTGAAACGTTGCTGCCTCGCTATGATACTGCTGCTGGCGCCGCTGCCGGCCTGCGCGAGCCCGTCGCTGGTGTTTCTCGACAATGATTTTGCCGGGCCCGGCGGCTCGGACATCCAGTCGCTGCTGCCTCTGGTCAATCGCGCCGACGTGACGCTGCTGGGCCTCGGCGTGGTCACCGGCGATGCCTGGCGCGAGGAGGAGTGCGCGCACCTGCTGCGCTTCCTCGAGATCGCGCAACTCGGCGCCATCCCGGTCTATCGCGGCGCCGAGATGCCGCTGCTCCGCACGCAGCAGGAGATGCGCGCCTGGGAGCAGCGCTTCGGCCGCCTCCTCTGGAAGGGCGCCTGGAACAGCCCGCCGCGTGCCGGCGCGCATCCGGACCAGCCGGAGCTGGTGCCGACGATGCCGGAGGGCGCACCCTCGCTGCGGCCGGCGGCGGAGAGCGCGATGGCGGCGATGATCCGGCTGGTGCGCGCGCATCCGCATCAGGTCACCATCATCGCCGCCGGGCCGATGACCGATCTCGCCCTGGCGATCCGTGCCGCTCCCGACCTGCCCCTCCTGGCCCGACAGCTCGTGTTCATGGGCGCGCTGCTCGATACCGGGGTGCCGCAGCTCGAGGCGGAGGCGGCGCACCGGATCGATTTCTATACCGACTTCAACATGATCTTCGACCCCGAGGCGGCGCACATCGTGCTGGCGGCGCCCTGGCCGAAAATCACCGCGCTCGGCACCGTCACCCTGACCGCGGTGACCGACAAGGCGCTGCTCGCGCGCGTCGCGGCCGGGGGATCGGCGATCGGCGACTACGTCGCGCGCTACGCCGAGCCCGGCACGCCGTTCTGGGACGAGATGGCGGCGGCGGTGGCGGTGCAGCCGGAGCTGGTGACGCGCGAGCTCGTCGGCGGCATGGACATCGACACGCTGCCCGGCCCGGATTACGGCCGCGCGCATGTCTGGCCGCTGCGCCTGGCCCCGGCCGGCGTGCAGCCGGTGCATATCGTCCAGGCGGTGGATGTCGACCGCTTCCTGGCCGGCTTCGTCAGCGAGACCGCACGCGGTCCCGCTCGGGCGCGATGACGCTGGCCGCGAGAGGGTCAAGGTTGGGGCTCCGCCCATCAATCCGCTTCGCGGCTCGATCCTGCCAAAGGCTAGCCTTTGGAAACCTCTTGATAAGCGAATGGATTTTTTAGGCTCAGGTACAACGCAACGACCATGTCGAAGCCGGCGACCCACCAGGCGGCGATCAGCGGGCTGTACGGCTTGACCGTAAGCCCGTACGGCCAGCCGATCATGCCGATGACCTGCAACATCGTTGACCCGAGCAGCCACACCAGCAGGGCTGACGGCCCGGCAACGTGACTGATGCCGTTGCCCGGGCAGGCGCGCACGGCGCGGGCGAGCCCGAGTGCCAGGATGGCGGCGCCCGCGATGATGGCAATCCTGAGAACAAGCACCGGTTCCGGCGCGGACACGCCGATCAGGATGGTGTTGTCCCAGATCGCGTGCAAGGCCATCGGGGCCACGATGCCGACCAGCCAGAGACGGGATCGGAGGCGCGATAGGATCAGGAATCCAGCGGCCTGCAGCGACAGGAAGACATGCACGGCGATGCCCATGAAGCTGTCGACGTAGAACGCGATCAGCACCCGACCCAGGCCGCCATACGGCATGCTCTTGCCGATCGCTTCAGGAACGGCGAACCCGAGCGCGACGGCGGTCATCGCGAGAAGCCGGTCGCCGGCCGAGCGCGTGTCCGGATCACGGTCGGCCATGACCAGGAAGAACAGGAGCTTGATCCCCTCTTCCCGGACGCCGATCATCCATGCTGCCATCCAGGGTGACACGAGACGGACATGCATCCATCCTGCGGTCATCGACGCGACCGTCGTCAGCATCGAGAAGCCGAGCAGGCAGCGCAGCCAGATCGTTGGTCGCAGCGATGCGCCGAACCGCCACGAAGCCCACAGAAGGATGAGCGCGCAGCCCAGCAATCCGAGCAGGCCGACGATCCCGACGGTCATGGCAGCCATCCCGCCCAGCCGTGCGGCAGGGCACCGATCAGGAGGGCGCGGACGGTGATGTACCAGAGCGCTCCTGCCACCAGGCCGCCCAGCCACGAGACACCTCCAGCCTGTTCCAGGTAGGCGCGGCGCGACGCGCCCGACAGACCAAGCCGGTCGGCGCGTCGGCAACGTTGCAGACAGGCAGCGCATAGATCGGCCTCGCGAGCAGCGGCGGCAGGATCAGGCCGAGGAGCAGGACGATCGCCACCGAGCCTGAGAAGTGAAGAGGTAGCCTGAACATGACGGGCAGGATGAAGGGCATCGGCATGAGCGATCCCACGACATAGAGCCGACGCCAGTAGAACCAGGCGAAGGAGAACACCAGGGCGCCCCAGACCGGCAGGCGGGGCGAACGATGCAGTCGGAGGGCAGCAGCGCGTGGCCCGGCAAAGGCATCAAAATCGATCGAGCTCGGCCACTGCATCGAGCAAGACCTCTAAATGGATTCTCAAGGCTAAGCCTTGAGCGGGTCCAGGGCAGAGCCCTGGCCTTGGCGAGGCTCGAACGCGATGATGCTGTCCGCGAACACCGCGCCGGTACTGCCGTCGGCCAGACCGAGATCGGTCAGATGCGGCCCCGGATTGCAGGCGAGGCTGGCGCCGGTGACGTGGCGGAACGGCAGCAGGTCGGCGGCGAACGGGGCGATCCGCTCGGCCTCGCGACGGAGTGCCACGAAATCGCGCGCCACTTCCGCGGCCGGACGATCCGACAGCAGGCCGCAGATCGGCAGCTCGAGCAGCGCGCGCACGCGGCCCCCGGCCGCGACCGCCATGCCGCCGCCGCAGGCGATCAGCGCGTTCGCCGCCGCCGCCATGTCCTCGGGGTCGCGGCCGAACACCGTCAGGTTGTGGCTGTCGTGCGAGATCGTGGTGGCGAGCGCCCCGGTCCAGCTGCCCCAGCCCTGCAGCACGGCGAGCGCCGGCGTCGGCAGGCGCGCGCCGTGGCGCCAGGACACCGCCATCAGCAGCGCCTCCTCCGGCAGCCGCACGACACCGTCCAGCACTTCGGCGCAGAGCTCGTCCCAGCGCGTGAAGCGCGGCGTATGGATGGTGCGCAGACGCGCGCGGCCGCTCTCGCCCGGCGCACGGATGCGGAAATCCGCCGGCGCCAGGCGCTGCTGCCGGTCGCCGGCCGTGGCTGGCCGCGCGACCCGGGGCGGACGCGCCGGAGCAGCGTCGACGCGTCGGCCGGAGACGAACACCTGCTCGACCGAGAGGCGCTCGAGGTCGGACAGCACGATCAGGTCGGCGCGCCGGCCGGGTGCGACCAGGCCGAGATCGGGCCGGCCGATCCGCATCGACGCGTTCAGGGTGGCGCAGCGCAGGGCCGCCAGCGGTTCCAGCCCGTAGCCGCAGAGGCGGCGGATCACGTCGATCAGGCCGCCATCGCGCAGCAGCCGGTCGGGCAGCACGTCGTCAGTGCACAGCGTCAGCGTCTGCGGGATCAGCGGCAGCGAGCGCAACGCCGCCACGGCGCCGGGCAGCACGCTGTCGTGCGAGCCGCGCAGCTCGATGGTGAAGCCCGCCTGCAGCTTGGCGAGCAGGTCGTCGCCGGAGGTGATCTCATGGTCGGAGCCGATGCCGGCGGCGGCGAAGGCGGCGAGCTCGGCGCCGGCGAGGTCGCGCGCATGGCCGCAGACCAGCTTGCCGCTGTCGAGACCGGCCTGCACGATGCCGCGCATGCGTTCGCTGCGGTCGAGCACGCCGCGCATGTCCATCACCTCGGCGACGCCGGCGATCTCCGGCCAGGACAGCATCTCGCGCATCGCCGCCGCGTTGAAGGCGGCGCCGGCACGCTCCAGGCCGGGCGCCGACGGCACGCAGGACGGCGCCAGCACCAGGATGCGCAGGTCGAGCGCTGCCGCTTCCGCCACCGCCCAGCGCACGCCGTCCAGCCCGGCGACGTTGCCGAGCTCGTGCGGGTCCCAGCAGATCGTCGTCGTTCCCTGCGGCACCACGATCTCGGCATAGTGCCGCGGCGTGATCATCGAGCTTTCGATATGCAGGTGCGTATCGATCAGGCCGGGGGCGACGATGCGTCCGTGCAACGCCTCGCGGCAGGGCGCGTCGTCGCGGCTGCCCGGCGGATGCACGCTGGCGATCAGCGGCCCGACCAGTCCGACATCCGCCTCGTACAGGCGCTGGGTCGCCATGCAGGCGC
>CAXUCM010000138.1:0-8924 GCA_964249315.1 uncultured Acetobacteraceae bacterium
CCAGGGCTCTGCCCTGGACCCGCTCAAGGCTCAGCCTTGAGAATCCATTTATCAACAGGTTTCCAAAGGCGAGCCTTTGGCGATCGAGCCGCGAAGCGGATCGATGGGGGCGGAGCCCCAACCTTTACGAAGGTCGGCGTCGACCATGATCGCCTTGACGAGCGCGTTCGCCGGCCCCTCGAGATGCATCTCGCGCCCTAGCACGACGAAGGCCACTTCGGGAAGCAACGGGAGCGCTTCCGACGCGGCGACGGTCTCGAGATCCGAGCCGGTCAGCAGGGAAGATTGCGCGGTGACGCCGAAACCGGAGCGCACGGCAGCGATCAGGGCCACGAGGCTGTCGCTGCTGAAGGCGACGCGCCAGGAGCGTCTGGCCGCATTCAGCGTCTCGATCGCCGCCGACCGGGTGATGCTCGAGCCCGGGAACACGACGAGCGGCACCGGCTGATCAGGAGCCGGCACGGCGGATCGGCTGCCGAGCCAGGTCAGCCGCTCGCGCCAGAGCAGCGTGCCCCGCTCGTCGCCATGCTGTCGCTTGGCAAAGAGCAGGTCCAGCTTTCCCGTGTCCAGCTTCTCATACAGCGCGGCGCTGAGGCCGACCGTCAGGTCGATCTCGATCAGAGGATGCTCTTCGCGGAAGCGGCGCAGGATCTCGGGGAGGCGTGAGAGGACGAGGTCCTCGGACACCCCCAGGCGAAGGCGGCCACGCATGACGGTCCGGTCGAAATGATGGACCGCGCGGTCGTGGGCGGCGACGACGTCGCGCGCGAACTGGCTCATGTCCTCGCCGTCCGGCGTGAGTGCCACGTTCTTGGTGTCGCGCAGCAGCAAGGTGCGGCCGACGGCCTGTTCCAGCCGGCTCACATGCTGGCTGATCGTCGATTGGCTCAGGCCCCGCCGACGCGCCGCCGCGGTGAAATGCAGGGTCTCCGCGACGGCCAGGAAGGAACGAAGCAGAACGATATCCAGCGACTGCTCATTGTTCATGGAGATGAGTTTAGTTGATTTGATCGCGTTTACCAATAAGTATGATGCTCATCATCTGGAGCGTTCAACATGGATCCTCTCGCAAGGCGCGGGCTGCTTGCCGCGATCGGCGCCGTCGGTGCAGCAGGCGCGGCGCGTGCGGCCACGTTCGGCAACCCCGACGCGCCGCCTCAGGGCGCGATCAACGCGAGCAGACAGGCGGTGAGCAACCCGGGTCCGCGCAGTCCGATCCTCGAGGGACAGTTCCCCTCCCTCGGCAACCCGCCGCCGACCGACGATCTCGGCATGCCGATGATCTGGTCGTCGTTCAACAACGCCCACCGCCGCATCCAGGCCGGCGGTTGGGCGCGGCAGGTCACGGTGGACGATTTCGCCATCTCCAAGACCATCGCCGGCGTCAACATGCGCCTCGATGCCGGCGGCATCCGCGAGATGCACTGGCATCAGCAGGCCGAATGGGGATTCGTCAGCAACGGCACCACCCGGATCACGATCCTCGACGATGCCGGCAGGCCCCAGGTCGCCGATGTCGGCCCCGGCGGCCTGTGGTATTTTCCTGCCGGTCTGCCGCACTCCCTGCAGGGCCTGGGACCGGACGGGACCGAATTCATTCTCGCGTTCGATGAGGGCAGCGCGTCCGAGGACAACACGCTGCTGATCACCGACTGGCTCGCCCACACGCCTCCGGATGTGCTGGCGAAGAATTTCGGCGTGTCGCCGGACGCCTTCAGGAACATCCCCCTCACCCAGCGATGGATCTTCCCCGGGCAGGTGCCGGGGCCGCTGCAGAACGATCAGAGGGCGGCTGCGGGTTCGGTCGGACAGTCGGCGCAGTCCTTCGTCTTCGACCTCGGCGGCATGCAGCCGAACTCGCGGACGAGAGGCGGATCCGTGCGCATCGCGGACTCGACCAATTTCCCGATCTCCAGGACGGTCGCGGCCGCCATGGTGACCATCGAGCCAGGCGGGATGCGCGAGATGCACTGGCATCCGAACGCCGACGAATGGCAGTACTGGGTGCGCGGCAAGGGACGCATGACGGTCTTCAATACAGGTCCGCAGGCCATGACCGCGGACTTCAATCCGGGCGACATCGGCTACGTCAAGAAAAGCCTCGGCCACTACATCGAGAACACCGGCAGGGACCAGCTCGTCTTTCTCGAGATCTTCAAGGCCGATCGCTACCGGAACGTCTCCCTTGCCGACTGGATGGCCCATACGCCGCCGGCCATGGTCGAGCAGACGGTCAACATCGATCGCTCGCTGCTCGGCCGGCTCTCGCAGGGCGCTCCGAACGTGGTACCCGTCTGATGCTCCGCTTCAACGGGATTCAGGAAGGCCAGGGCTCTGCCCTGGACCCGCTCAAGGCGAAGCCTTGAGAATCCATTTAGCTGAGGTCAGTCATTTGGGCCGGTTAAGGCCTACCGGGCCCTGATGCGACCTTTTCCGCACCACGCTAGAGGATCTCGCTGACCGCGATTGCCGCCTTGCAGCCGGTCTTGATCAGGCGCGACATCAGCCGGTAGGCCGGTGCCAGCTCGGCCTCGTTGGCGAGCCCGATATCGCGATGTTCGAGCTCCTCGAGCCGGAACGTCTCGATGGTCTGTCGGAGCTCGGTCTCCTCCTCGTCGAGCGAGGCCGCCTGGCTGGCGTAATGCTCGTCGATCGCCTCCTCGACCGCCACCGTGCAGGCCATCGCGGCGCGCTCGCCGATCGCGGCGGTGACGGCGCCGAGGGCGAAGCCGGCGACGTGCCAGAGCGGCAGCAGCGCCGTCGGGCGCACCCGCCGCCGCGCGACCAGGTCGGAGAACACCGTCTTGTGGTGCGTCTCCTGCTCCATCATGTGGCGCAGGATCTCGGCTTTCTCGCTGCGGCCGAGCACGGCGAGCTGGCCGGCATAGATCCGTTCCGCGCCGTACTCGCCGGCATGGTCCACCCGGATCATCCGGCTGATCCGCGTCGCCCGGTCCGCCTCGCCCGGCTGCGGCACGCTGTTCATCGGGCTCTCCTGCTTCGCACGATCATGATCATCACGATCGAGATGGCGGCCGCATAGGTCAGATCAAGCGAGCTCATCGAGACCGGCAGGAAGTTGAACAGGCGGTTCGGCGCGTCGCACGGCTTGACCGGACGCAGCGGCATGGAGGCGAGCCGTTCGGAGAAGCTGCCGCCGTGGAAGTGCGGCGCGATGCAGGCCGGCCACGGGTCCGGCCACCAGCCCTGCTCGACGCCGACATGGGTCAGCGACAGCAGGATCGCACCGCCGAGGGCCGCGCCGATCAGCCAGACGGCGAGGCCGCCGAGCGGACGCGCCGCGAGCGCGAGCAGGCCGGACAGCACCAGGACGCGATACGGCCAGCGTTCGAGCAGGCAGAGCGCGCAGGGCGCCATCGACAGCACGTGCTCGGCGATCCAGGCGGCCGACAGCGCGGCCAGCCCGGCGACGATGGCGAAGGCTCCGGCGCCCCGCCGGCTAGGCCGCATGCAGCGCCTGGGCGTGCAGGGCGGCGAGGAAGTCGCGCGCCCAGCTCGCCGCGGTCACCTTGTGCACCGCCTCGTCGAGCGACTGCCAGCGCTCGCGGCGCTCATCCTCCGGCATCGACAGCGCCTGGTGCAGGGCTTCGGCGATCTCGTCCGGATCGTACGGGTTGACCTGCAGCGCGCGCGGGAACTCCGGCGCCGCGCCGGCGAAGCGCGACAGCACCAGCACGCCCGGATCGGACGGCTCCTGCGCGGCGACATACTCCTTGGCCACCAGGTTCATCCCGTCGCGCAGCGGCGTGACCAGGGCGACACGGGCGAAGCGGTGGAAGCCGGCCAGCGTGCTGCGCGGGATTGACCGCGTGATGTAGCGGATCGGCATCCAGTCGAACTCGGCCCACTCGCCGTTGATGCGGCCGGCCTGCTCGTCGAGCTTGCGTCGCAACGCCTTGTACTCGGCGACGTCGCCGCGCGAGACCGGCGCCACCTGCAGGAACGTCACCTGCTTGCGATGCTGGGGGAAGCGCTTGAGCAGGCGCTCGTAGCCCATGAAGCGCTGCGGCAGGCCCTTGGAGTAGTCCAGCCGGTCCACCCCCAGGATCAGCGCGCGTCCGCCCAGGCTCTCGCGCAGGCGCACGACCTCGGGGCCGTTGCTGGAGGTCACCGCCTGGGTGCGGAACTCGTCCGGATCGATGCCGATCGGAAAGGCCTCGACGGCCGCGTCGACCCCGTGCGCCCGCAGCGATTGCTGCAGATGGTCGCGATCCTCCTCGGTCTGCATGCCGATCAGCTCGTAGGCGGCCATCGAGCGGATCAGCTGGCCGGCTCCGGGCAGGGCGCCGAACAGCGCCAGCGGCGGGAACGGCGTATGCAGGAAGAAGCCGATGCGCGCGGTCACGCCGAGGGCACGCAGCGCGGCACCCAGCGGGATCAGGTGGTAGTCCTGCACCCAGATGAAGTCGTCCGGCTTCAGCAGGTCGACCAGGCAGCGCGCGAACAGCCCGTTGACCTCGAGATAGCCCTCCAGGTCCTCGCGGCTGTACTCCACCAGCCCCATCCGGTAGTGGCAGAGCGGCCAGAGGATGCGGTTGGAGTAGCCCTGGTAGAAGCCGCGATGCTGCTGCGGCGTGAGGTCGATGGTGGCGTAGGTGACGCCGGCCTGGCTGCTGCGCTTCGGCTTCGGATCGCCTTCCGACGCGCTGGTCTGGCCGGACCAGCCGAACCAGAGGCTGGGCTGGCCGCGGATCGCGTCCTTCAATCCGACGGTCAGGCCGCCCGCCGGATGGCCGCGCTCGCGCGGAGCCGGCACCCGGTTGGAGACGACGACTAGCCGGCCCACGCGGGCTCCTCGCCGGCCGCGAGCAAGGTCAGCCAGCCGCGCAAGGCGGCGGGATCGTCGAAATCCTCGGGGATCCGATAGCCGGTGCCGCCCAGCTCGATCGCGGCGCGGATGCCGTCCTCGTCGGTGACGTCGTCGCCGACGAATACCGGCAGCCGGCCGACGAACGGCGGCCGGTTCATCAGCAGCCGCACGGCGCTGCCCTTGTCGATGCCGGCAGGTCGGATCTCCCAGGCCATCTTCGCCGCCTGCAGGTGGAACGCCTCGCCGCCATCGGCGAGCATCGCCTCGGCCGCCTGTCGCAGCGGCGTGCCGGCGTCCGGGTTGGCGCGGTAATGCAGCACCAGCCCGGCGGCCTTGCGTTCGACGCGCACGCCGGCATGCGCCCCGGCAAGTTCCTCCGCGCGCGCGAGCCAGGCAGGGGGCAGCAGCGGCAGCGTCCCCCGCTCGATCGCAGCCCCCGGGGAGGGGCGCAGCGCGATGCCGTGCTCGCCGGCGACGGCGTACGGCACGCCCGGCAGGAACGCGTCGAGCTGGGCGATCGGGCGGCCGGTGACGACCGCCAGCGCGTCGCCGAGTCGCGCGCGCAGCCGCATCAGCGTGTCAATCAGCCCGCTCGGCACCTGGACCTGCTCGGGCGTCGGCGCGATGTCGACCAGGGTGCCGTCGAAATCGAGCAGGAACGCCGCCCGGGTCGCCTTCGGCAGCGCGCCTCGCGGCGGCCGGATGGTCTGGGTCATGATGGTCTAACCGTGCCGCCGCGCGGCGGTTCCGCCGCTCAGTCGGTGGTCGGGGTATCGGGGTCGGGCTCGCCGGACGGATAGACCGGGCTCGGCGCCGGCGGCTCCGTGCCGGGCCCCGGGTTCGGCCCCAGGTTCGGCCCCAGGTTCGGCCCCAAGTTCGGCCCCAGGTTCGCCCCTGGGCCGGAAGCGGGCGACGGCAGCGCAGGCGCGGCCGGTGCCACCGCGTCGCCGCTGCACGCGACCAGCTGCACGCCGTAGACCGGGCTCTCGAACATCGCGACGAACGGTTCGGCGGCGAACATCCAGCCGGAAAACGACGCGGCGGCGGCATGTCCGTCGGTCACCGCGATCGCCGAGGCGGAGTCCGGCGCCAGGCCCGGCGGGTGCTGCAGGCAGCGCTGCACCGTCACGGTCAGGCTCTTGTAGCTGCCGCTCTGCCCGGCCGGGATGGTCAGCGTCTCGACATGCGCGTCGAGCTTGTCGAGCACCCGCACGATCGCGGCCGAACGTCCCTCCCAGGTCTCCGGCGGGTACATCGCCGGCGGCGTCACCGGCTCCGCCGCGCGCGCGATCGAAGCGGTCGCGGCCAGCACCGCGATGCCGAACGGCCAGCGCCTCACGACGCGCCCTTCGGACTGGCCAGCCGGCCCACCATCGCCGTCAGGATCTGCCGCATGGCGGCCTCGTCGACGCCCATCAGCACCGCATCCTCGAAGGCGTCGCGCAGCACGTCCTGCAGTTCGGCATGGTTCTCCTCGAGCACGCGCAGCTTCTCGCGGCACGAGATCGAGGCGCCGTCCGGCATCGGCCAACGCTGGGTCACGGCGGCTGGCCGCCGGGCGCCGACGTGGCTGGCGTGGGCGCGGCTGGCGTGGGCGCGGCTGGCGTGGGCGCGGCTGACGTGGGCGCGGCGCCCTGCTTGCTCCCCTGCTTGCTCCCCTGCTTGCTCATCGTGTCGGTGACGGTGAAGACGAACTTGCTGAGCAGCTGCTCCAGGCTGATCGAGCCCTGCGTCTGGGTGATGCGTCCGCCCGGCGCCAGCATCGCATCGGCGCCGCCGGGCGACACCGCCAGGTACTTGCCGCCCAGCAGGCTGTCGGATGTCACCACCGCGGAGCTGTCCGAGGGCAGCCGGATGTCCGGACGCACGACCATCGTCACCTCGGCCTGGTAGTTCTTCGGGTTCACCGTCTCGCCGACCACCTGGCCCACGGTGACGCCGGCCATGCGCACGTCCGAGCCGACATCGAGCCCGTCGACATGGTCGAACTGTGCGACCAGCCGGTAGCCGTGCTCGCTGCGGCGCCCATTGCCGACGATGGCCGCGATGATCGTCGCGGCCAGCAGCGCCAGCACCACCAGGCCCGCGGCCAGCTCGACCGGATCGTGCCGGCGTGCGACGCGCTCGCCGCTCATCGCGGGCGTCCGGTCACGCGTCCGGCGTCCAGGACTCGTAGTCGCCGCGGCCGGCGCGCCGATGGCCGCCGAGATAGTCGCTCCCCGGCGGACGATATCCCTCCGGCGTGCCGGTGCGGTTGGGCTGGAACGGAAGCTGCCACGGCTTGCGCGCGCTCGGCGGCAGCGGCGCGTCGTCGGCATGGTGCAGCCAGTTCCACCATTCCGCCGGGACCGAGGAGGCATCCTCGCCTGGACGATAGATCACCCAGCGGCGAACCCGGCGGGCGCCGGGCTTGGCGACTCGTCGCTCCTGGTAGTAGGTGCGGCCGTCGGCGTCCGTGCCGATCAATCGTCCCTTGAACAGGGTCAGCAGGCGGGTTCCGATCGCGGTCATCCGGGGAGGTATACGCAAGCCCGGCAAGCCGGTCCATCCGGGCCGAGTTATCCCGGATATCCACAACATGCTGTGGCCCGGACGGGGCGCGCACAGCAACATACAGCTTGGGATCGGGTGCGCCGCCGCGTAGCATCGAGGCATGGAGATCGCCCGATGAAGGCTCGAGACGGTATCGCGCGCTGGCGCGGGGTGCGCATGCGCAGACTGTATGTCGGTGCGGACGCGGACGCGCCGACGCGACTGGTCACGGTGCCGGCCAGCTGGGGGGACGACTCCGCGGCCGGCCTCGCGGCACTCGCGCCGGGATGCGGTCCGGTCGCGCTGGCCGATGCCGCCGCCGCCTGGCTCGGCCGGCTCGCCGCGACGCAAGAGGCCGGCGCCGAGCTGGCGGAGGATCTGGCCGCGGCGCTGCTGCGACGCGCCGCAGCACCCGGCGAGACGGTCTGGCGCGGCGGGACGGGCACCGCCGCCTACGTGATCAATCTCGGCGCCTTCGCGCCACCGGGCGGCGGTTTCGACACGGGTGCCTATGTCGGCGCGCTCGGCACGGCGGCGCGGGCACTGCGCCTGCTCGGCGGCCGGGCGGGCATCGTCCTGCTCGGCAACCTGGATGCGTGCCTGGCGGCACTCGGCCTGGACTATGCCGGCGAGCCGGCACGTGCGGTCGCCGCCTGCCTGACCGCCCTGGCAAGTGCCACCGTGCATCCCGACGCCGTCTCCCGTCACGGCCGCACGGCGATGCCGCCGGCTTGCGCCGTGGCGCCCGAGCTGTCGGCCAGGGCGGCCGCGGCGTGGCGGCAGGCGGCGGCACGCACGGCGGAGCCGGTCGCCGAGCTGTTCGGGGATCTCGACCGGATCGAGACCGGCTTCTCGATCGGCGGCGCCACCGACGCGCTGCTCGGCTTCGAGGCCTGCGGGATCGCACCGGTCTTCTCGCCGCTGACGCAGACGGGCGCGCTGGCGGAGAGCACGCAGGCCCGTCTCGCCGCGCGCGGGATCAGTCCGCAGGCGGCGTTCGCCGCCAGCCTTGCCGGGCGGACGGTCCTGCCGGTGGCGGGCCTCGCCGCCATCCAGGCGATGCTGCTCGCGGTGCGCCCGTTCATCGACCGGATCCCGCCGGTGGCCGCCTCGGCCGCTGCGGCGCCGACGCCGTGGGCTGCGATCCGCCGACGCGAGCTTCCGGCGCGGCACGGCGGCTTCACCCAGAAAGCCGTCGTCGGCGGCCATCGGCTGTATCTGCGCACCGGCGAGTACGAGGATGGCAGCCTCGGCGAACTGATGATCTCGCCGGTGCGCGACGGGCCGGCGCAGCGCGGCCTGATGGAGGCGTTCGGCCAGGCGGTCAGCATCGGCCTGCAGCACGGCGTGCCGCTTGCGGCCTATGTCGAAGCTTTCGCCTACACGCGGTTCGGCCCGCAGGGCGATGTCGGGGGCGACGCCACGATCGGCAGCGCCAGCTCGATGCTCGACTATGCCTTCCGCACCCTGTCGCACGCCTATCTCGGCCGCAGCCTGCCCGACGTCGCACCTCGGCAGGGCGCCCGCGACCCGGACGCGGAGACGCTGCTGCCGCTGGATC
>CAXUCM010000139.1:0-6140 GCA_964249315.1 uncultured Acetobacteraceae bacterium
AGTGGGACAAGGACGACATCGACGCGCTGAAGTTCATGAAGGTCGACGTGCTCGGCCTGGGCATGCTCGGCTGCATGCGTCGCGCCTTCGAGCTGCTCGAGGCGCATCGCGGCGAGCGGCTCGACCTGGCCGCGATCCCGACCGAGGATCCGGCCACCTACGCGATGATCCGGCGCGCCGACACGCTCGGCACCTTCCAGATCGAGAGCCGGGCACAGATGTCGATGCTGCCGCGGCTCAAGCCCAAGACGTTCTACGACCTGGTGGTGCAGGTGGCGATCGTGCGGCCCGGCCCGATCCAGGGCGACATGGTGCATCCCTATCTGCGTCGTCGCGAGGGTCTGGAACCGGTGGAGTACCCGAAGCCGGAACTCGAGCGCGTGCTCGGCAAGACGCTGGGCGTGCCGCTGTTCCAGGAGCAGGCGATGCAGGTGGCGATCCACTGCGCCGGCTTCACGCCCGGAGAGGCCGACCAGCTCCGACGCAGCATGGCAACCTTCAAGATCACCGGCGGCGTCAGCCATTTCCGCGACAAGCTGATCGAGGGGATGGTCGAGCGCGGCTACGAACGATCCTTCGCCGAGCGCACCTTCAGCCAGCTCGAAGGCTTCGGCTCGTACGGCTTCCCGGAGAGCCATGCCGCCTCGTTCGCGCTGGTCGCCTATGCCTCGTCCTGGATGAAGTGCCACCATCCGGACGTGTTCTGCGCCGCCCTGCTGAACGCGCAGCCGATGGGCTTCTACGCGCCGGCGCAGGTGGTGCGCGACGCGCGCGAGCACGGCGTCGAGATCCGCCCGGTCTGCGTCAACGCGTCGCGCTGGGACTGCACGCTGGAGCCCGCGACGGGCCGCACCCTCGCCGTGCGCCTCGGGCTGCGCATGGCCAAGGGCCTGGCCAACGCCGACGCGGCCGAGCTCGTCGCCCGACGCGGCGAGATCGCCTATCGCAGCATCGAGGAGCTGCACCAGCGCGCCGCCCTCCCGCTCGCGGCCCTCGCGCGGCTGGCCGAGGCGGACGCGTTCCGCGGCCTCGGTCCCGACCGCCGCCGGGCGCTGTGGCAGGTGAGCGGGCTCGCCGGCAGCGCGCTGCCGCTGTTCGCCGCCCGGCCGCTGGCGGACCCCGCGGTCGCGCTGCGGGCGATGCCGGACGGCGCCGAGGTGGTCGAGGATTACCGCTCGGTCGGGCTGAGCCTGCGCGATCATCCGGTCGCCTTCCTGCGTCCGGCCCTGCGCGCGCGCGGCATGATCGCCTGCGCCGAGCTGCTGCACAGCCGCGACGGGCGCCGGGTGAGCGTGCCGGGCATCGTGCTGGTGCGGCAGAAGCCGGGATCCGCCAAGGGCGTGATGTTCCTCACCATCGAGGACGAGACCGGAGTCGCCAACCTGGTGCTCTGGCCGGACCGTTTCGAGCGGCAGCGCAGCCTGGTGCTGTCGGCGGCGATGGTCGCCTGCCACGGCCGCGTGCAGCGCGAGGGCGAGGTGATCCACGTCGTCACCGAGCGCCTGGAAGACCTCTCCGCCGAACTGCGCGGCGTCGGCGAGATGCACGCGCCGTTCCCGCTGGGCCACGGCCGCGGCGACGAGGCGACGCACCCCGTCATCCGCGACCCGCGCCTGGGGCGGGGCATCAAGGTGCCGACGCGGGATTTTCGGTGAGGCGCAAGCAAGGTTGGGGCGCTGCCCCAAGCCCCGGCAAAGGCTCGCCTTTGCAATCCTTTACGGAGAGTATGCAGGCACCGCACGTCGAACTGGCTTAACCGATCATCAGAGTAGGTTATTTCAAACCAATGATCGGCTTGGCATGTTCAAAGAACCGCCTTGAAAGCGGCAACGCCCTGGCCAACAATTTACACCGCTTCCCTGCGACAGGCGTGTGTCAATCGGTAAACCGGATTGTAAGCCTTCACGGTTCTTGTTGCCTCCGTTGCAGAGAGAGCCACAATGCGAGAACAGGGAACGAACAAAGGCTTTATACCACCGGGCTTTAAACGTGGCCCGTCAAAGGCCAGGGCTCTGCCCTGGACCCGCTCAAGGCTCGGCCTTGAGAATCCATTTATCTCATAAGTTGTTTCCAAGGCAGAGGCCTTTGGCGGGTCTGGGCAGAGCCCAGCCTTGTCTTTTAACGGTCAACTCATGCGTCGGTCGGTATTATTTGAGGATTTTGAGGGAGTTCGTAAAATGCTATCTCCGTGTCAAACCGGAGGCGGAGGCACCGTTGACAATCTTTGAACTCGTCAAGATTACACTTGATGAGCTCTATCATGAAGGCCTGGCATAGTACAAAACCAGTGCTCAACTGGACGCCGTGCACAGCGACGACGAAAAGGAGCTAGGCTCGAGGCCGACGATTGCATCCGTCAGCATGGGCGCGAAACGATCTTTCCTGCTCAAGAGCAAGGTCGATCCCGACGCCAAGTTGGTAAAATTGCCCCTAGCCTCGGGTAGCTTGCTTCTGATAAAGGGCGACACTCAGAAGAACTATAAGCCCGGGATCGGGAAGGAGAGCCGCTCGCTTGGGGCGAGAGTAAACCTCACCTTCAGGGTGATTATCGCGTAGACGGTTGCCGGGATCAACACGGCAAACCCAATTGGCACTTCGAATGCAGCACGTATCGGCCAGTAAGAAATCTAGACGCGAATATGGGCGAATGGCGGCCCGTGACCTGCGGCGCCATTGGATCCGCGATACTCTTTCCTGATGGTTAAAATCAGAGGAATGAGTGCTCTGATTTTAACCATTAGCTGTAGCCTGATAGGCCGATGCACCTGACGCTCGGGTCGTGAGCATTAGCATCGTATCACTAGGTTACTCATTCGGGGCAAGTTCGCGCTGCGCACGTGTCCGCTCCGGAGCGGACACACCACTTTCGGCCACCATCGGCGCCCGCTGGGTCTGCTTCTGGACGTGTTAATCAGGAGCAGGCAGACTAGGTTCTCACAAAATTAATCCTGCCGATGAACTTTCAGTTTGGTGTAACAATCAGACGATCCTGACCAGCTCTCGGGCGTAGGCTTTGCGTCTCCCTCACAATCGGAACGAGTAACGGGGCCGAGGGGCCTGAGGTCCTTTGCGGATCTGGGCGGATTCCAGGAAGCGCGCCGCTCGCTTCAGCAGACCTGTCCGCTCGGGCCGGTAATAGGATCAGTCGACATTCCCTTGCCCTTAGATCTCCGGACGAGCATGTGTATCCTGGTTGGATATGGAGAGCGAGGATGGCTGTGCGAACGACCTTGTTTCTATCCAATCGCTCGCAGGCGGTCCGCCTCCCAAAGGCGGTCGCCTTCGGTGTTGACGTACGCGACGTGACGATCCTGCAGGACGGGCCACGACGAATCATCGTACCGGTCAATGCGTCGTGGGACGACTTCTTCGAGGCCGAAGGTGTGGATCTGGGCGATCTCCAGCAGCCGGAGGCTCAGCGACGCAATGGCTTCTGATGCTGTGTTACCTGCTCGATACCAACCTCAGCATCCGGCTGATCCGAGACTGGCCTTCAGGATTGCGGCCTTGCTTCAACGCCGAGGCCAGCAGCCTGTGCATCTCGGACGTCGTCCTGTTCGAACTCCTCTACGGCGCCGAGAAGTCGGCGAGGCCGACTGAGAACCGTCAGGTCGTGGAGCGTTTCGCTGCCCGGGCTTCGTGTGCTGCCATACGACAGCTCCGCTGCAGCCCACACGGCGGACATTCGCGCCGATCTCGAGCGTCGTGGCCTGTTGATCGGCGCCTACGACCTCATGATCGCAGGCCATGCCCGTAGCCAGCGCTTGGTGGTGGCGGCGGACAATCTGGAAGAATTCGAGCGTGTCGACGGGCTGCGCTTCGAGGAATGGCTTGCCGAGGTCATCAAGTAAAGGGATCAAAGGGCCTGAGGCCCTTTGCGGGTCTGGGCGGAGCCCAGCTAGGCTGCCCGCCGGCAAGTTGGAGGAGCCGGATGGCGATCACCCAAGCTGCGCTGGAGGCCCTCGACCGGGACGACGCGCTCGCCGCGTTCCGAGACGCCTTCGTCCTGCCGGAGGGCGTCGTCTATCTCGACGGCAACTCGCTCGGCGCGCTGCCGCGCGACACTGCGGCGCGCCTGCAGGAGGTCGTCGCCACGCAATGGGGCGAGGGGCTGATCCGGTCCTGGAACGATGCCGGCTGGATCGACCTGCCGGCGCGGCTGGGCGGGAAGATCGCGCGGCTGATCGGTGCGGCACCCGGCACCGTGATGGTCGCGGATTCGACCTCGGTGAACCTGTTCAAGCTGCTGGCGGTGGCACTCGCGCTGCGTCCGGAACGCCGCGTCATCCTGTCGCAGGCCGGCAACTTCCCGACCGACCTTTACGTCGCCGAGGGCCTGGTGGCGCTGCTCGGGGAGCGCGCCGAACTGCGCCTGGTGCCGCTGGAGGACCTCGCCGCGGCGCTGACGCCGGACGTGGCGGTGCTGATGCTGAGCCATGTCGACTATCGAACCGGCGCGATGCACGACATGGCGGCGGTCAACGCGGCCGCGCGTGCCGGCGGCGCGCTGGTGCTGTGGGACCTCGCGCACTCCGCCGGCGCGGTGCCGCTCGACCTGGAAGGCTGCGGCACCGATCTCGCGGTCGGCTGCGGCTACAAGTTCCTCAATGGCGGCCCCGGCGCGCCGGCCTTCCTCTACGTCGCCGAGCGCTGGCAGGCGCTCGCGCGGTTTCCGATCACCGGCTGGCTCGGTCATGCCGAGCCGTTCGGCTTTCATGACGGCTTCCGTCCTGCCGACGGGATCGCGCGCGCCGTGGTCGGCACGCCCTCGATCCTGGCGATGACCGCGCTCGAGGCCGGCCTGGACGTGGCGTTGCGGGCGCCGATCGAGGCGGTGCGGGCCAAGTCGTTGCGGCAGGCGGCGCTGCTAATCGAGCTGGTGGCGGCGCTGCGCGACCCGGCGCTGAGCCTGGCCACGCCGACCGACGAGGCGGCGCGCGGCAGCCAGGTGGCGTTCCGGCATGCGCATGCCGATGCGATCGTGCAGGCGTTGATCGCGCGCGGCGTGATCGGCGATTTCCGCGCGCCCGACATCATCCGGTTCGGCATCACGCCGCTGTATTTGCGGCACGCCGAGCTGTGGGATGCGGCACGCGCACTCGGCGACGTGCTGGCGACGGGAGCGTGGCGGGAGGCGCGCTACCAGGGCCGCAGGACGGTGACGTGAGCGCGATTGAACCTTTGCCGGGTTGCGGGCTTGATCCGGACGAGGTGCAAGGACGATGCTGCGATCTGCGATACTGGGGATGCTGCTCGTGTTGACCGGCTGCGTCGGTCCGACCGGGCCGGTGTTCGGCGACTGGAGCGGGCGGCCGCCCAACGCCGGCGGCGACTACAGCAGTTACGTCGATCTCGTGCTGCATGGGGCCCCGGGCGACAGCGCCGGCGCCTACGAGTTCCAGGCGACCACGCTCGCCCCGACCGCGACCGACGTCGAGGATCGCTACCTGACCTGGGGCGACCGCTGGACGCTGTCCGGCGGCGTCGGTGCCGGATCGGCCCGGATCCTCGAGCTGCACAACCTGCCGCCGAGCCAGATCTCACGCTATGCGCTGCTGCCGAACGGCGTGCTGGTGCCGCTGAAACGCGGCGGCCAGCCCGATCTCTCCGCCTACAGCCTCGGCTACGCGCTCGCTCCCGTGCCACGCACACGATGGGGCTACGGCCGGATCTAAATGGGGTCTGGGGCCTGAGGCCCCAGCGGGTCCAGGGCGGAGCCCTGGCCTTGCTTACCCCGGACTTTGCCGTTGCGTCGGTTGGACGGCCGAGCTCAGCTTGCGCGAAGGCATCGCCGTGTTCAGCCAGATGCCGTGCGGCGAACGGCCGGTCGGGATCATGCGGGCGGCGCCCGAGGCGAGATCGAGGATGGCGACGTGCTGGCGCCAGCGCAGCGTCGCCCACAGCGTGTCGTTCGGGCCGAACACGATGTCGTCCGGGCCGCCCGGCAGGCGGTAGGTGCGCAGGATCGCCAGCGTGTTCCAGTCGAGCTGCTCGATGGTGCCGGAGACCCGGCAGGTGACGAAAAGGCGCCGCGACTGCGGGCTCTCGAACAAATTGTGCGGCCCCGGGGGCCGGGGGGCCCCGCCCGCGCCCCGGGCGGGGCGCGGGGCGCCCCCCCCGCCCGCGGGGGGGGGCAGCGG
>CAXUCM010000139.1:6150-7473 GCA_964249315.1 uncultured Acetobacteraceae bacterium
GCCGCGACTGCGGGCTCTCGAACAAATTGTGCGGCCCCGGCGCCATGTGCACCCTGCGCTCGACATGGCCGTCCCGCGGATCGACCACCGCGACGTAGTCGGTGCCCATGTCGCCGACCAGGACGCGGCCCTGATGCCACAGCACGCCGGCCGGCGTCGTGCCGATGGGGCTCTCCCAGCGCACCGTCCCGGTGGCGGTGTCGATGGCGATCAGCCTGCCGGTATCCTGCAGGCTGACATAGACGGTCGCGGAGTCCGGCGCATAGTTGATGTGGCTCGGCATGCTGCGCGCCGGCACGCGATGGACCAGCGTCATGCTGGCGGCGTCGTAGATGTCGACCTGGTTGCGTGCCAGCCCGGCGATGGTCAGCCACTTGCCGTCCGGGCTGTAGGAGAGCTGATACGGGTCGCTCACCGGAAGACGGCGCTGCATCGCCCCGGTTGCCGGATCGAGGAAGAACAGGGCGTTGCCGGCGGTGTCGCCGACCACCAGCGAGCGGCCGTCCGGGCTGAGCGCCATGTGGTGCGGCTCGCGCAGCACCGGCAGACGCCGGACCTCGCGCTGGCTGTCGATGTCGATCTCGCTGATCGAGGCGTCCGCCGAGTTCAGCACGAAGGCGAGCCGCTCGGGCCGCGGTGCGGGCTGGGCGTGCGGTGAGGCCGCCGGCAGTGCGAGGCCGGCCAGCAGCAGCAGGCGCGCGACGCGGCCGCGGATGGCGGGTCGGGTCGTGCGGTGGGGTGTGGTCATGCGGCGCGCCCTATGGTCGGCGAATGGTTGGCCAGAACCGGCCTGCCGCTGTCAACGACAAACGCGCCGGCGGCGCTGCAGGCGCCGCCTCTTGCCTCCCGGGTGGCTCTTGCCACATGAGTGTGCATCACGCGCACCTGCGCGCGCCCACATCGCTGCCGGCGCGTCGCCCTGCTACAGGATCGATCCATGTTCATCGAGACCGAGGATACCCCGAACCCTGCCACCCTGAAGTTCATCCCGGGCGGTCGGGACGTGATGGGGAGCGGCACCGCCGACTTCACCGACGCCGACGCGGCCGAACGCTCGCCGCTGGCCACCGCCTTGTTCTCGCTCGAGGGCGTCTCGCGGGTGTTCCTGGGGGCGGATTTCGTCACCGTTACCAAGACCGACCGCGAGGAGTGGTCGCAGGTCCGGCCGCTGGTGATGTCGGTTCTGGTCGATCACTTCGTCTCCGGCCGACCGGTGATCGAGGGCGCGGCCGACCTCGCTGACGAGGACGTCGCCGAGGCCGACATCGAGATCGTCGCGCAGATCAAGGAACTGCTCGATACGAGGGTGCGCCCGGCGGTGGC
>CAXUCM010000139.1:7483-8920 GCA_964249315.1 uncultured Acetobacteraceae bacterium
GGACATCGTATTCCGCGGCTACCGCGACGGGGTGGTGCGGCTGCACATGCAGGGCTCCTGCTCCGGCTGCCCATCCTCGCGGGCGACGCTCAAGCACGGCGTCGAGAACATGCTCCGCCACTACGTGCCGGAAGTGCAGTCGGTGGAGCAGGTCGAGGCCTGATGTCGGAGACGGCGCCGGAGCTCAGCCATCGCGCGGTCCCGGCCGGGGTCGACGAGGCGGCCCTCGACCATATCTTCCGCGAGGCACGCACGCCGCGCCGCTGGGCGGCCTATCCGGTGGCGGAGAGCCTGCTGCGCGCGCTGTACGAGCTGGTCAAGCTGGGTCCGACATCGGGGAACTGCTCGCCGGGCCGGCTGCTGTTCCTTCAAAGCGAGGAAAGCCGCGAGCGGCTGCGCGCGGCGCTGTCGACCGGCAATGTCGAGCGGACGATGAGCGCGCCGGTGACGGTGATCGTGGCGCATGACCCACTCTTCTACGAGCAGTTGCCGCGTCTGTATCCGCAAGCGGAGGCGCGAGCCTGGTTCGCTGCCGACGCCGTGCTCGCCGAGGAGACCGCGTTCCGCAACGCCACGCTGCAGGGCGGCTACCTGATCCTGGCTGCGCGCATGCTCGGGCTCGACGCGGCGCCGATGTCGGGCTTCGACAATGCCCGCGTCGACGAGATCTTTCTGGCGGGGCAGGGCTGGCGCTCCAACTTCCTGGTCAGCCTCGGCTATGCCGACGGTCTGCCGGACACGCCGCGCGCGCCGAGACTGACGTTCGACGAAGCCTGCCTGCTGCTTTGAGCGATGCGCATCCTGGTCCTGAACGGTGCGAGCGGCGATGCCGCAGCGGTGCTGGTCGAGCACCCGGCGCAGGGCCTCGTTCCGGTGCGGCAGGCTGAGCCGGACGGACGCGCCGGCGCCGAGCGCCTTGCCGGACGGCTGGAGGCGCTGTTGCAGGACGCCGGCTGGTCGGTGGGCTCGCTCGGGCTGATCGCCGTCGTCACCGGACCGGGCAGCTTCACCGGACTGCGTGCCACCCTCTCGCTGGCGCACGGGCTGGCACTCGGCGGCGGTGCCGCCCTCGTCGGCGTCGCCCTCGCCGAGGCGCTGCGGCGCACCGTCGGCGAGACCGGCGGCCGACCGCTCTGGTGCGTGGGCCACGCTCGTCGCGACCGCATCTTCCTGGAATGCGAGGACGGCGCCGGTCCGCGCGGCGTCATGCTGGACGCGATGCCGGTGCCGGCGGCGCCGGTGCTGCTCGCCGGCGACGCCAGCACCCTGGTGGCGGCACGGCTGCCGCACGCGACCTCGAGCGGGACCGAACGGCCGGATCCGGTTGCGATCGCCCGGGTGGCGCTGGACCGGCTCGCCGGCAGGCTGAGCCCGCTCGCGGCACTGCCGCTCTAGGTCGATGCACCCGAGGCGAGGCTGCCGGCGGCGGGCTTGCGG